>JAZTXJ010000053.1:0-10375 GCA_045636285.1 Eubacteriales bacterium | reverse complement strand
TATAACCGCCGTAGGACGATTCGAAATGCTCGGAATAGGCGTAAATACCGCTTCCGTTTGCGAAATAGACGGTATCGCGGTGAACGGTGAAGTATTTTCCGCCGAAGCCGTCGTAGGAATACCATACGCCGAGCGCGTAGTTATAAACGAACGCTCTGCCGTTGACGATAAAAAACAGCTCGTTTTCGGCTTGCAGGTCGAACGCGTATATCTCGTTTCCGAGCGCGAGCAGAGAAAGCAGTAATTCGTTTATCGGCTGTGAAAAGCAGAGCGCGTTCTTTTCGTTTTCGATACCCGTCGATTCCCACAGATTAAGTCCGTCGTCGCAGAGCGTTACGGGGCGGTTATTTATCACACAGCCGTCGGTTTCGAACAGACAGCCCTTGCCGTTGTTGAGCGAAAACACCGGAAACGAGGAAACGATATTGCCCAAAGCGTCCTCGCGCAGCTCGCAATAGGAATAAAAGGCTTCGTTTTTGGTGAAGATGAGCTGTCGGTCGTATTGCTGAACGATACAGTTAATTTTACTGCTTCCGATAACCGTATAGCATTCGGCGGGGAAGTATTCGACGCTCGGCTCGCCCGAGGCAAGCTGTGAATAAAAGCGGCAGTTGGGGTAATCCTCGTTGCCGTAGAGGAATACGCGCCCGTCGGAGTTACCGCCGAACATAAGCGCGCGTTTGCAGTTCATAATACGGCTTTTGTTTTCGGTTCCGCCGCGCACGCGGTAGGTTATTTCGATATTGTTGAGCCCCCTTGCAAGCGGGGCTTCGAAGCTCACTTCGCCGTGCAGAGAATCGAGCGCGCAGTTGCCGCTGTATAGCACTCCGTCGACGGTTACCGATACGAGCGAAAGAAGATTCTTTTCGGCAAGTCGGTAAACGACGCTCGTTCCGTCGCCCGAAAAGAGCTGTCTGCGCTTATCGGTCAAAAGGTTCACCGTTTCGAACAGCTCGCCTTCGCCGTTCGGGGTACAGCTTATTGCGACGCAGGGGATATAGCCCTCGACCTCTGTCAGCGTGCTTCCGTCGTATTTACCGTAATAGGCTTGGTTTTTTATATAAACTCTGCCGCCGAATTCGAACATAAGGCATTCGCCCTTGCCGATAATGCCCACTGCCTTTGACGAAAGGGTTGCGGGATCGAGCGAATAGAGCGTTCCGCCTGCAGAGGCGAGAATTATATCGCTTCCGTTCAGGCTTCCGCACCACAAGCCCTCGACCGCGCCGCTTAACGCAGAAAGAAGCTTTGTTTTCGCACGCTTTTCGAGCGAGCCGCCCGCGGTGATACGCAGGTTATACATATCGGAGCAGCTGCCCAGATCGGAGGAAAGCTTTTTTCTCGTATCGATACCCGAAAAGTGACGGGTGGGGATTATGCTCATTCATACACCTCCGTTATCGGCTCGGCTTTTGCTCTGCCGAAGGAAAGCGCGCTCTGCTTTGCGGTGTTGTATTTTTCGAGAAGCGAAAGATAAAGCGAATCGTCGTCGCCGAGCGCGAACAGGCTTGCAAGTCCGTAGGGGAGCACGCCGTTTACGGTTATATCGCTTGCTTCGATTACCGAATCGAGCGTTGAAAGCGAGAGTATTTTCGGCTCGGTACGCCTTATTCGGCAATCTATGGGCGAAATTTCGGCAAGCAGAAGGTTAATAAGCTTCAGCGCGCTTGCTTCGTAATCGTCGGTATCGCCCTTGGGTGTGCCGCCGTAAAGACCGAGTAACGCATAGGCGGCGTCTGTAAGCTCTCTACCTGTCATATTTTACCTCCTTTTTTTAAATTGCGCTTTGCGCCGAGCAGAAGAGCAGGGCGCAAAGCAATTTTTAAGTATTTTAGTTGTTTTTCACTGCCGCGTGGCAGATAAGGCAGGCGGTCGCGCCGACAGAAGTAACGGTTGCCGAGGTGGTGGTGATTGTGAATTCCGCCGTGCCGTCGGGCTTTTTGATGCTTTTCGAATCGAGCATAATCACGTTGAGCTCGCCGACCGAAAGGGGTACCGCTTTATCGGCTCTGCCGTCTGTCGATTTGAACGTGAGTACGTGATCGCCGACCGAATCGTGCGGAATATCGATAATCAGTGCCGCAGGTGCGGCGCCCGAAAGCTCGGCCTTGAAGCTTGCCGTCTTCGCGGAACCGGTTAATGCGCTCATCACGACCTTTGTGTTTTCGAAAAGACCGTAGGTTTTACAGGAATTTATCTTCGCCATAGCTTAACTCCCTGCGCGTTAAATCGAGTTGCCGCCGTCGGAAACGGGACAGCAGACGAGCTCGTTGGGCTTTATTACCTTTGCGCCGAACACAAGTCTGCCGCGGACCGCCTTGTCGAAGGAGTTTTCCAAGCGGTCGAGCACCTGTGTTTCGAGCACCTGTTCGGCATAGGCGATAGCCGAGTAGGAGCCTGCGAGCATCATGGTGTTCGAGCCGAGCTTGGAGAGCTGGTTGGAAACGTAGATGTCACAGCCGAGCTCGTCGGTAAACGCGACCGCGCCCGTGCCGTTTACGCCGTTGTTGATCTGGAACTTGATACCCGCAAGCATAAGCTTGGTTTTGATAAACGGGGGAACGACGATCCAGGTTCTGCCGTCGGGCACGTTTGCCTCTTCGAGCTTCTGCTTCATCATTGCGATAGTGGAGAGCACGTTATCGGGGGTTGCCGAAACGGCTTCGATAGAGTGGCCCGCATCGTTGAAGAGCCCGAACACGAATGCATCGACCTCGTTTTTGAGCATATAGCTCGCGCGCTTGGTCTGGCTGTCTTCAAGACCGATAGAGGAACGCAAGGCTTCGATGTCCTTGATTTTGAAGGAGAACGCCTTGTCCTGATCGATAAGAAGGGTGAGCGCGGAGTCGTCGATGTCCTCGTAGATGATGTTGCCCTCGTAATCGTAAACCGTGGGGTCGTTGAGTCCGATAAAGGTTACGCTGTCACCGCGGTTTTTGATGTCGCCCGCGAAATCGGTGTTGCATACGGTGTTCGCAAGCAGATTGTCTTCGTTTGTGCGGAGAATCTCCGCCGAAATTACCTTTTCGATAGAATTGTAGTTTGCCATTTTTTTGTTTTTCCTTTCATTTTTGTTTTTTTAGTGGTTGTGGGAATGTAGGGAGGAGGTGGCGGTCCGTTTCGAGAAGCGTTGCATTTACGGTATCGGATTATATCGTGAATTATCGTTGCGAATTGTAGGGACCGGCGTCCTCGACGGTCCGCTTCGATAAACATAAAAATCGAGGTATTGGTTTAATAATGAAAATATCGTTGCGAATTGTAGGGACCGGCGTCCTCGACGGTCCGCGGAAGGTATCGATAATAATAAATGCAACATATAAAATTATCGAAATATCATAATTGATTTTTGAATGTATCATTTTTACATTGAATGTAACGTTACTCCCCGCGGACCGTCGAGGACGCCGGTCCCTACATGTTCGAATTGTTTTTAAACGATAAAAACCGTTACTTCGATTTTTATGTTTTTCGAAACGGACCGTCGAGGACGCCGGTCCCTACAATGTTAATTAACGCCCGTGGGCATATCATGCGCGAAGCGTATATCGCAAATCCCGCAAGGGATTTATATCATTGCGACGCGCACGTCGCCTGCCGGTCCCTACAATGTTAATCGATGCTCCACGATATAAAATGTTGCCTCGATTTTATCGTTACTTCCCGCGGACCGTCGAGGACGCCGGTCCCTACAATGTTAACCAACGCCCGAAGGCATATCACTCGCCGAAGGCGAACATCACTGCGAAGCAACATCACTGCGAAGCAACATCACTGCGAAGCAACATCACTGCTTTGCACTATGTGCAAAGCCTAATATCTCCAGCCTTTCATTGCCTTAAGAATATTTTTATAGTTCGATTTTACGTCCTTATTGGACATTTTTTCGACCTGTTCTTTTGTGAAAACGGGTTCGGTGGGGCCTGCCGATTCGGCTCTGGCGCCTATATCGCCGTTTCTGCGGTTAACCGATTCGGCGATACGCTTGGTATTTTCCTCGGAGAGCGTATAGAGCGCGAAGGCGTGGGCAAGGCTTACGCCGTTTTGCACCTCTTCCCAGACCGATTCGGGAATATCGTCTGCCGAAACGTCGGGAAAAATCTCGCGGAAGCGCTTAATATCCTCGCTCATCGATTCCTCGTTCTTGCGTGCGCGGGCGGCTCTGCGCTGTTCGGCGCGGTAGCCCTTTGCGGCATCGAGCTTGGCGATCACGTTTTCGGGAAGTCCCTCGGTATCGATCGGCTGTTCGCCGAATTCCTCGTCAAGACGGTCGATAAATTCATCGATACGCAAGCCGTTCGCATCGGCAAGGTCGTAAACTATATCGAGAATCTGCTCGTTATTGATTCTGTTCATCTGCGTTACCTCCTTTCTGCACGTTTTCATTCGCGCGTAATTCCTCTATAAGCCTTTCCTTATCGGGTATAAGCCCTTCGGGGATACGCTCGAGATACTGCACCGTGCTTATTCTGCCGAGCTTCAAGAGTGAATCGAGCGTATTGAGCGCGCTTATTTCGCTCCAATAGCTGCTTGCGCCGACGTCTACCTTGCAGGCAAACAGCGAATCCTTGATAGAAGAAAGCGAGAAGCTTTCGTATTCGTCCTCGCCCACCGCGACAAGACGGCGGTCGTCGTAGCAGGAAAGCATAAAGTCAAGCCAGATAAGACCTATATCCTCGATAAACTGATACATATTGCGCTTGACGTTTTCGAGCGGGACTGCGCTTGCGCTCTGAAGTGCAAGGATCGCGCTGGTGTTGTTGGGTGCAACGTTGCCGAGCGCCGCATCGGTCGCGCCCAAGAACTCCTTCGTATCGGAGATAGCCATTCTGAGCACCTCGAGCATACCCGACTGCATCGCACCCGGCGAGATGACCTTTGCGACGTTTTCGACGGGGCCGTTGACGGCAATCGCCTCGCCGACACGGTCGGACCAGCCGTCGAGAAGGGTCGAATCATAGACCACCTTCGAAAATGCGGTGTCCATAAGGTGCTTCATCACCATTGCGTAGCCCTTGTTTATAAAGCGCTGGTTATCGATAAGCCCGTGCCCGACAGCCGTGCCGTGCCAAGAGTTTTTAACACTGCTCCAGTTAAAGAACGCTATCGGATAGAGCGAAAGCAGGGTATCGGTGGTTTGCTTTATGACCGTGTTCTTTACCGATTTGCGATAAAGCACTCTGCCGTTATCGTCCTTCCAGAGCTTGATAAGCGAAATACATTTCGTGCCCTCCAATTCGTTGCCCGCCATATCTCCCGAAAGGCAGAGCGTTTCGTTATCGGGGAGTATTTTATCGATTTCGCTTTTTTGCAGACCGTTCTTTTCTGCCTGACGCTTCAGGCTTTCAACCGTTTCGCGCTGGGCGATAAGAATATAGGGCTGCTTCTGAACGTCCTTTGAATTCGGGTTGCCGAAGAAAACGTTCGTGTTATCGATAAGCAGGGTGACGAAATCGCCCTTAAAGACCTGCCCCGTTTTGATTTCGCTGTCCCAATAGGTATAGGCGACCGCATCGCCGCTAATTGCGGCATCGGTAAGCGCGTTTGAAAGAAGGTCGTTCATTTTGTTCTTCTCCCAGCGTGCATCGGCAATGGCGTTGAGCTTTTTCACTACCTCGGCTCTGCCGTTAAGACCGCCTGCGCGGCTTTCGGGCGGGGTAATAGGGGTATAGCGGAGCTTTACGCTCGTTTGCATAATACTGCTTGTGAAATAGCCGATAATACGCTTGAAGATATTGAACACCGGCGTGGGAAGCCCGTTCGATTGCACGTTTTCCCACTGATCGCCGCGGTAAAAGCGTTCGAAGGTGTTTACGTTTTCGTAGAGATTTACCGAGTAATTATATTCCTTGCCCTTTTCATAGAGCTCCCACTCCTCGGTAAAGTGGCTGTTTTTTCTTTTGTTCATACCAAACCTTTCAATAGTCGATAATATCGTCGAAGCCGCGAGCTTCGCCGCTTTGTGTGCCGAAGGTATAGAAGCTCGAGCCGAAGGAATTGCGTTCAGCCTTTTTTATTTTCGGCTGACGCGACATAAGCGCATAGCGTAACGCTTCGGGGGTGTGGGTTATTTCGTGCGGGGTAGAGCTCGCGTCCTCGCGCACGTGCTCGTCGAACCGCAAAAGAGGAAGCGACCTTATAAGGTTCGGACAGCTTTCGGTTATCTGCAATTTAGGCTCCGTTTCGGTCAGCGCGCCCGATTTTAGATATTCTCTCACAACACGCCACCCTGCGATACGGCTGTTATCCGCCTTTACCATACGCGTTAGTCCGTTTTGTGTCATAATATCGTATCCGCTTTTTCCGCTTTCCTGCCGTCTGTTCCATAAATCGGGCGAGGCGACGGTATAGCGGATATTTTCGCTTTTATCGGTCATCGCGACTATTTTCTTCGCCGCTTCGGAAAGCAAGAGGTTGCTTTCTGTCAGCTCGCGGTAAACGTAGATTACTCCGTGTCGGTCGCAGGCGCACCAGAGGCAAGCCGTCATATCAAGACCGTAATCGAGCGCGCGGAAGCGTATTGCGCCCTCGGGGATAGGGGTGTCGGCGGGGACGATATGCCGTTCGCGGTTGAATTCGGGGAAGAATGCGCCCTCGAAGGCGTCCCAATCGCCGTAAAGCATTGCTCTTTTTCTTGCTTCGGGCAGGTTTTTAAGCGTTTCGATATACTGCGGGTCGTTTTCGACGATGTATTTGTTGTCGAACACGAGGCTTTTAATAAAAAGGTAATCGTCCCCTTTCTCGCTCCCGCGGAAATCTCTGTCGATAAACAGCCTTTTTACCCAGCCGTGCCCAACGCCGCCGGGGTTGCAGGTAAAATACATTCTCGGCTTGAAGGAAGAATGCATATTACCGCTTAATCGGTTGCTTTCTGTCAGCGCGTGGAACTGAAATTCGGTGAAGTGGGTTGCCTCCTCCAGCCCGATAACCTCGTAAGCCTGCCCCTGAAACTGAAGCACGTCGGTGACGCTTTCACAGTATCCGAGCTTTATCCGCGAGCCGTTTGTGAAGCGAAATTCCTTTTCACCCGATATATATTTTGCGATACCGTTTAAAAGCTTTGACATAGGCAATAAATGGTTTTCGCGCAGTTCCGGCAGGGTACGGCGAAGCAGAAGGATTTGAATACCCTCGTAATTGAGCGCAAGCAGAATGAGCTTCATTCGCATCGCCCAGCTTTTACCGCCGCCACGTGCTCCTCCGTAGGCGGTGTATTTTGCCGTCGATTCGAAAAACGCCTTTTGCTTTTCGTTCGGCTCGATAACGATTTCTCTCATTGCGCCCATTCCGATGCTTTTCCCTTAAAAATTACGCTTTCGCCGATAATTTCGCTGTCATCGGGCTTATCGCGGTAGCCGTGGTTGTTCTTTAGATCGAACGAAAGCACGGTTGCGGGGATTTTGCCGCCGAAGGCGAGCTGTTTTTTGATTTTTGCGATCTTGTTGCGGGCAAGCCGAAGAATTCGTCCGTAATTTTCGTCGTTCATCATAAATATCATTTCGTCGCGGGTGGTACCGAGATAATCCGCCAGGCTCTCGATATCTGCCACCTCGCCGCTTTCTTTAAGATAAATGTCGAAATATTCGTCGATTTTTTCGACAAGCGCTTCCTTGGTTTGCGGGAATTTCGTTTCGTTCATTTCGTCACCTCCTCACCCGACACACTTATTTTACCACTTCGGTTTTGCGATTTCATCTCATCTTTTTCTCACGAAAATCTCATTTTTTTACCCCGATTTTGCCACTTGTAATTTATAAAAAAGCGTGATATAATAAGGAAAAATAAACGTTTTTGGTGATTGTATGAATAAGTTTATGGAAGTTGCTATCGAGCAGGCGCGTATCGGGATAAGAAACAACGAGGGCGGCCCGTTCGGAAGCGTTATTGTTAAAGACGGAGTTATCGTCGGCAGGGGGCACAATCAGGTGCTTATTAATGCCGACCCCACCTGCCACGGCGAAATGCAGGCAATACGCGACGCCTGCAAAAATCTTTCCACCCACGACCTTTCGGGCTGTGAGCTTTACACCACGGGCGAGCCCTGCCCGATGTGTCTTGCGGCTTGTATGTGGGCGAACATACGCAAGGTTTATTTCGGCTGTACGATAAAGGATAACGAAAGCATCGGCTTCCGCGATAAGCTGTTTTTCGATATGCTCGGCGGCAGGGAAGGAATAAGCCCCGAATATCTCGAATGTATCGACCGCGAGGAATGCAAAAAGCTTTTTGCCGAATACGCGAGCGATGAAACCGCAGAAAATTATTAAGGAGGGTGCGTTATGGATAATATATTCATCGGCTGGAGCGGTAACCAGAGCCTTGCAAACGAGCTCGGGACCGAAATAAACCGCAATAAATCCTTCAATGCGATCGTCGGCGGCGGCACCCCCACCAATATGTATATCGGCGCGCAGGTGCTCGATCAGATCAAGGACAGCGATTACGCACTTCTTTTAATGGAAAAGAAGGACGGCGCGATCAGCCCGAACCTTATGTTCGAATTCGGTTATATTCTTGCGAAAATGCCGGTCAACCGTATTTTCTTGGTGCTTATAAATATGGAAAGCAACGAGCTTGCGAGCGATATTTTGGGCACTTGGGTGTTTAAAACCAAAAAGTTCGACAGGAGCGTAACGAGCGAAACCGATTTTGCGCGTGAGCTTTACGCGGATTTTGTCGAATTCGAACGCAACCGCTTGCTTGTCGGTCAGAGCAATTATTTCGATTATATCGATCGCTGGGAGGAATGCTTTACCGATCTCAAGACCGACAGCAGAATTTCCACTAACGACAGCGAATACATAATTCTCGGCTGTCTTGCCGCTTATTATTACAACGATTATCAGGAGCTCTACGACGTGCTTCATAAGGTGAATTACGACGAAGCGGTGAGCAATATCGTTTATTTCGCAAAGGCGTATATCAGCATCTTCCTCGATAGCGGCAATATGCGTAATCCGCTTAACGACGACCAGATGATGACCTGCCGCGAAGCGTTTGAATCGTTGCTCGAGCGCGACCGCACGCTTTCGCCCAAGCTCGACCGTATTCTCGATATTCTGGTGCACGACGCTTACGGGCTCGCGTGTATGCTTTATCTGCGTAACGAAGCGCTCGACGAGGACGAGCTCGAATATTTCTCGGCGCTTTGCGAAGAGCATTGCTTGCAGGTGTTTAACCTTATCACCGAATACAGAGAAGAGTTCGGCGACGACAATAAGGTGCTTATGAACCTCTTCGATGCTTATATCTGTAACGACCTTGCGAAGTTTTATCAGCGTAATCCCGAAACCGAGGATCAGCATATTAAGTATCTTGAACGCTCGGTGGCTTCGCGTAAGGAGCTTTTCAAGTCGGTACAGCTTCTTTACCCGCAGAATAAGTTTCTTATCGAAAAGGTCGAGCAGGAGTATAATATTGCGCTCGCCGACCAGTGCCGTTATATGAAGGACGCGGTTTTGAAGAAGATGACGGTTAAGAAGATTAAAAAACGCCTCGACGAATGGGTTACCAATTATAACGCGTTGCGCTCGATGCTCGATAGAATCGAAGCGAATTTAAAGGCGATAGAGGAATGAGTTGCTTCGCTCTCCATTGAAAACATACGTTTTCAATGGGTTTTTGGATGACCGTACGCTTGCGCAAAGCGCGTGCGCGTCGTTTCACTCCTTGTCCGCACTTTCGGTCATCATAGGTATATTTTCCAAGGCACATGTCCTCGGAAAATATGGGATTTAAATAAATAAAAAAGCTCACCATCACGGTGAGCTTTTTGTTTTGGATAAGAGATAAGAGGGAAGAGATAATAGAGAATAGAGAATAGAGAATAGAGAATAGAGAATAGATAATAGATAATAGATAATAGATAATAGATAATAGATAAAAGGTTCACACTAAAGCCTCCCCTGTGCATATACCCCCAAAAAATCTTCGGTTTTTCGGGGACCCCATCGGTCCCTACATTCTCGTCGTTACTCAAATGATTAACATTTGAAGGCTCCCCTTAGTAAGGGGAGCTGGCACCGAAGGTGACTGAGGGGATTGTAGGGTTGCAATATTGTTATTGTTTCCTCCACAAACAGCCCCTCCACCGCGGAACGCGGTCCCCCTCCCCTTACACAGGGGAGGCTTCAATGTTAACGAATCGGTTTTGCAATTAAGAAACGATACGAACTTGTAGGGACCGGCGTCCTCGACGGTCCGCATAAATAACAATAAAATCGAAGCATCGGTTTAAATTGTTGAGTTTTGTAGGGACCGGCGTCCCCGACGGTCCGCGGAAGGTATCGATAATAATAAATGCAACATATAAAATCATCGAGGTATCATAATCGATATTTAAATATATCATTTTTACATTAAATTGAATGTCACT
>JAZTXJ010000052.1:0-25891 GCA_045636285.1 Eubacteriales bacterium | reverse complement strand
CCCATTAAGTCCTCTCTCGTGCTCTCTCCCAAAAACTCTTGTATAAAATCATTTCTTGTGTGTCATTTTTGCAATAATGTTAAATTGTTGGGTTATTAATGAAATATCGATACGAACCGTAGGGACCGGCGTCCCCGACGGTCCGCGTCGAAAAACGTTGTATTTAATGTAAAAATGATATAATTGAATATCGATTTCGTTGCCTCGAAAATCCAAATTGTTGCATTTATTATAATCGTTACTTCCCGCGGACCGTCGAGGACTTGGCAAACCCCAAAAACGCAAGCGTTTTCGGGGACCCCTCGGTCCCTACAATTCACACCGTCACATAATTAAATACATACGAGGCTTCGATTTCATTGCCACCCCCGCACACCGTCGATGACCCTTGCTTCTTACAATTCTCATCTTGTTGCTTTAATTATTGTATCAACCTACAAATTTCCGCATATACATCAACAAAACCCGTTTGGGAGTTGATATTATGTTGATTGGCGAAATAGAAGCGCGTGCGGCGGAAATTGCCGAATACGTCGTTATCACCGGTGCGACGGTGCGTGCCGCGGCGAAGCACTTCGGAATAAGCAAAAGCACGGTACACAAGGACCTCACCGAAAGATTGAAGCACACCGACGTCGAGCTATATAACAAGGTTTCGGAGGTGCTTGCCAAAAACCGCGCCGAGCGGCATATTCGCGGCGGCGACGCGACAAAGCGCAAATACGACTTTGCAAGAAAGCAAAACGGCAAAGACGGCGCCGATACACTTGACAAAGCGCAACAATCAAAGTAAAATAATAAAAATAAAGTTGTTTTTCGGAGCAAATATGAAGGACGATAAAACCAACGCGATGCGCGTTCTCGATTCGGTCGGCGCGCAATATACCGCACATACGTACGAAACAAAAAACGCTCTTTCGGGCGTGGAAATAGCAAAAAGGCTGGGATACGACGAAAGCGTGGTCTTCAAAACGCTCGTCACCGTTGCGGCATCGAAAAAGCACTACGTTTTTATCGTACCCTCGGCAAAGGAGCTCGATTTAAAAAAGGCGGCGGCAAGCGTGCGAGAAAAATCGGTCGCAATGATAAAGCAAGCCGAGCTTTTGCCGCTTACGGGCTACGTTCACGGCGGCTGTTCGCCGATAGGTATGAAAAAGCAGTTCGAAACGGTAATAGATATTTCTGCCGAGGATAAGGAAAAAATCATCGTTTCGGCAGGCAAAATCGGAAGACAAATGGAAATTTCGCTTTCCGAGCTCAGATTGGCTATAAAAATAAGCTCTGCCGATATTACGAGGTAAAAAAATGATAAAGCTTCTTGCAAAAATATTCATAAAGGATCGCGAAAACACTGCCGATACCGAGGTACGCAGAAAATACGGCGTGCTTTGCGGCGGCTGCGGCATCGCGCTTAATTTTGTACTCTTTCTTTTAAAGCTGTTTGTCGGCACTCTTACGGGCTCGGTGGCTGTCACGGCGGACGCATTTAACAATATTTCCGACGCGGGCTCCTCTGCGGTAACCATGGTCGGCTTTCGGCTTGCGGGCAAAAAGCCCGACCCCGAGCACCCCTTCGGGCACGGCAGAATCGAATACATTTCGGGTCTTATCGTCGCAATGCTCATTTTCGTTATGGGATTTGAGCTTATCACCTCGTCGGTAAACGCGATAATCGACCCGCAACCGACAGAAATCAACGTTCTTTCGGCGGGAATACTCGTATTTTCGGTTATCGTAAAGCTTTATATGTTCTTTTACAACCGCAAAATAGGCAAAAAAATAGCCTCTGCGGCGATGATAGCAACCGCATCCGACAGTATCGGCGATGCCTGCGCGACCTTTGCCGTGCTTGCCTCGCTCGTGGTTTCGCGCATTACGGGACTGCTTATCGACGGATATATCGGGCTTTTGGTGGCGGCGTTTATACTTTTTGCGGGTTACCGCGCCGCAAAGGAAACGATCGAGCCGCTTTTGGGTATGCGCCCCGATAAAGAGCTTGTGGACGAGCTCGAAAGGCTCGTGCTCTCGCGTGAGCCGATTACGGGCGTGCACGACCTTATCCTGCACGACTACGGCCCCGGCAGACGCTTTCTTTCGCTTCACGCCGAGGTTCCGATGAACGAGGATATTCTGCACGTTCACGACGTAATAGATAATATCGAAATCGAAATTTTCGAACGCTTCGGGATAGAAACGGTAATACATACCGACCCGATCGACACGCGCGACCCCCGACTGAACGAAATAAAGCAAACCGTGCGCGAGCTTCTTTGCGGCTTGGGCGACGGAATGAAGGCGCACGACTTCCGAATGGTACCCGGCGTAACGCACACGAATATCGTTTTCGATATAGCCGTTCCCGCGGACAGCAGGCTCGATACCGATGCGCTCAAAATCGCGGTTTCGGCGGCTGTAAGCGCCAAAAACCCCGAATACCGCTGTGTTATCCGTATCGACAGAGATTACGCGTAACCCGTATAAAACAGTGTAAGCGGTACATTTTTAGCAAAAAACAGCAAAAAGCCATTTTCTGCCGAATCGGCAAGAAGATGGCTTTTTAATATTTTGCTCTTAGCATCAGCCGTCCATTCGGTACCCCACGCCGAGCTCGTTGATGATATATTTCGCCTCGCCGGGCTTAATACCGAGCTTTTTGCGTATATTCGCCATATTAACCTGAAGCTTTTTAACGCTTCCTTCCTCGGTATGACCGCCCCAGACCGCGTTTATTATCGCAGAATAGGTTAGCATCTTTCCGCAATGCTCGGAAAGATAAGCAAGAATGTTGTATTCGGTCTGTGTGAGCTTTATTTCCTCGCCGTTTTGAAAAACACGGCGCGCGTCGTAATCGATTTCCAACCTGTCGAGCAGGAATCTTCCGCCGGGGAGCCTGCCCGAATCCGAGCTGTGACGGCTGTTGCGGAGCGATGCGCGCACCCTTGCGAGAAGCTCGGCTTCGCCGAACGGCTTTGTGACGTAATCGTTCGCGCCCATATCGAGCGTTTCGACCTTATCGTGCTCGCTCGTGCGTGCCGAAAGAATAATAACGGGGGTAAGCGAGCTGCTTCTTACGTATTTCAAAAATTCCGAGCCGTCGGCATCGGGAAGACCGAGGTCGAGAAGAATAAGATCGGGTACGTAGGAATCGAACATAAGCCTTGCTTCCTTGCAGGTTTTTGCAAGAATAGCCTGATAACCGTTCGTTTCGAGCATTGTCGAAACAAGCGAGCGAATGTTTGTGTCGTCCTCGATAAGCAGTATTTTGTATTTATTGTTCATTTTCGTTTTCCTCTTTGTCGAGCGTGAATCTGAAAAGTGCGCCGTTTTGCGTGTTTTCGGCGGTAATTTCGCCGCCGTGCGCCCTTATAATCGTGGCACAGACCGAAAGCCCGATCCCTGCGTTTTTCTTTTTGCCGTCCGCGATATTATCGTCGGAGCCGTTGTAGCCCTCGAACAGCCCTTCGAGCTTTTCTGCGGGAATGCCGCCTCCGTTATCCTCGGTTTCAAACACCGCCCTTGCGCCCTCGTCGCGCACGCGGAGCTCGAGCCTTGTAAAGCCCTTTGCGTGCAGAACCGAATTTTCAAGCAGATTAACAAGCACCTGCTCGATAAGGATTGCGTCCATCGGAACGATAATTATTTCATCGGGAAGCGAAATTTCGATATTCTGCATCGGATAACGCTTTTTGAATTTCAGCAGAACCGAATCGATAAGCTCCTCGACAACAGTGGGGCTTTTTGAAATTTTAACCCTGCCGCTGTCGATTCTCGTTACCGAAAGCAGATTTTCGACCATTCTCACAAGCCAGTCTGAATCCTGCTTTATGCCCTCGAGCATTTTCGTTTTTTTCTCCTCGTCAAAGTCGCTTCCGTGCTCGAGCAGAGTCGCGGCGGAGCCGTATATGGTGGTAAGCGGAGTTCGTATATCGTGCGAAACGGCACGCAAAAGATTGGCGCGCATTCGTTCCCTTTCGCTTTCCGCCTTTATTGCCTCCTGCCGCTTGACCTTCGTTGTCAGCGCGCTCGTAAGCAGTGCTATCGTTACCATTACTATCGCGGAAATAAGGTTCACGGGGATAGTAAAGTTAAAGGCGAAATAGGGGAAGGTGAAGGCGTAGTTTATCGCAAGAGTGCTTATAAATGCCGAGCTTATGCCGTAAACATAGCCGTTTGTGAGCATAGAAACCAGAAAAACGGCAAAAGCAAAGAGCGTCGAAACGTGCTCGTCGATTTCGAAAATATCCTGAAACACCACGCTTATAAAAAACGCCGAAACAAGTATAAGTAGGGTTATGAAAATATCCTTTGCAATGCTTTTTTTCATATTTTGCTCCTGAATCCGTTCTGCCGTTATTTTAACAAAAGAGGCTGTATTTTGCAACAGCCTCTTTAATATTAACCAAATATATTGTACTGTACGAAGATTGCCGAGAGAAGCGATGCTACGAGAGAAACAACGGTGATCTGGGTATTGATCGAGGGGCCTGCGGTATCCTTGAAGGGATCGCCGACAGTGTCGCCGATAACAGCCGCCTTGTGAGCTTCGCTGCCCTTGCCGCCTTCGTTGCCCGCTTCGACGTATTTTTTGGAGTTATCCCAAAGACCGCCCGCGTTGGACATAAAGAGCGAAAGAAGAAGGCCCGAAACGATATTACCGAGCAGGAAGCCGCCGACAGCCGAAGGACCGCCGATAAAGCCTACTGCGATAGTTGCGAGAATTGCAACAAGACCTGCGGGGATAAGCTCACGGAGCGAGCCTGTGGTCGCAACGTCGATACACTTGTCATATTCGGGCTTTGCGTCCTCTCTGCCCTCTTTAAGACCGGGAATG
The DNA here is from genome assembly GCA_045636285.1 of Eubacteriales bacterium. GTDB lineage: Bacteria > Bacillota > Clostridia > Oscillospirales > CAG-382 > Coliplasma. Next base: position 21,060 of record JAZTXJ010000052.1, on the reverse strand, counting down.
GTATCGAACTGTCTGTGGATTTCGGCAACCATTCTCTGCGCGTTCTTGTCAACCGCAAGAATAAGCATTGCCGAGAATACTGCGGGGATAGCCGCACCGACGAGTATACCGAAGAATACCGTGGGGTTCATAATATCGAAGCCGGAAATAAGCTTCTGACCCTCTTCGATAATGTTAAGGCTTATTGCCTTTTCGTTAACCTCGGTCATAAAGGTACCGAGCAAGGAAATAACGGTAAGACCTGCCGCGCCGATCGAAAAGCCCTTGGTTACAGCCTTAACGGTGTTACCTGCAGAGTCGAGCTCGTCTGCGATACGGATAGCGTCCTCGCCGAGTCCGCCCATTTCGGCAAGACCGCGTGCGTTGTCGACGATAGGACCGTATGCGTCGTTGGAAATTATCATTGCAACGATAGAAAGCATACCGACAGCCGCCATCGAAATACCGAACAGCGGGAAGTTTGCGCCGTATTCTGCGATAAGAGCTTCGGTGCCGCAGATTTTATAGGAAACGAGTGCGGAAATAGCAATACCGATCATTGCGGGAAGCGCGGAAAGGAAGCCGTAGGAAACGCCCGAAAGCACGGTAAATGCGGGACCGCTCTTCGAAGCGTGAGCACATTTTTTAACGATAGGCTTGGAATCGTCGGTAAAGTAGTCGGTAGCAAGACCGATAACGACGCCTACGACAAGACCGAGCGTGGAACAGCCCCAGATATGCCACGAGAAGTCGCAAAGATAGGTTGCGACAGCGGTGAACGCCATAAAGAGCGCAGAGGTAACGTAGGTAGAAGAGTTAAGCGCGCCCGTGGGAGTGCCGTTTTTGGTGATACGCGCGGTAAAGATACCGATAATGGAAGCGAGAAGCCCCAAAGCGGCGTAGCAAAGAACCATTTTTGTAGAAAGCACCTGAATCGCATCGCCGAGAAGAGATTGAGCGATAACGAGTGCAGAGGTAAGAGCCGCAACGTTCGAGTCGAAAAGGTCTGCGCCCATACCCGCAACGTCACCGACGTTGTCGCCGACGTTATCTGCGATAACCGCAGGGTTTCTGGGGTCGTCCTCTGCGATACCGAGCTCTACCTTACCGGTAAGGTCAGCCGCAACGTCTGCGGTTTTTGTGAAAATACCGCCGCCTGCCTTTGCGAACAGTGCAAGAGAGGAAGCACCGAACGAGAAGCCGAGAAGAAGGGTTGCATCTTCGAGAATCCAGAGCGCCGCGGAAATACCGAGTACCGCACAGCCTACAACGATAAGACCCATAACGGAACCGCCGCGGAAGCCGATAAGGAATGCGGGCTTAATGCCCTTTGCAGCCGCTTCGGCAGATCTGCCGTTGGAAAGGCTTGCAACGACAAGACCGAGCTTACCCGCGATTGCGGAAAGAACGGTACCGCAGATATAAGCGATAGCCATTGCAATATTTTCTTCGAAAATCTTTTCGGTCTTCCAAATGGGATTGGGAAGGAAAAGAGCGATAAGGATGGCAATTACGCCTGCGAAAACAGCGAGAATCTTATATTCTCTTGCCATAAATGTGTTTGCGCCCTCACGGATAAGTCGGGCAACTTCGGTGATGCGCTTGTTTTCCTGCGGCTGCTTCTTTACCCAAACGTAAAGATACGCGGCAAACAAGAACGCGATCGCGGCAATCATAATCGAAATGCCGTAGAACAGTGTCATGGTAGGAAACCCCCCGTATTGAATTATTGCGAAACAAGAATGGCGCGGTATCCGAAAAGCATAATTAAAGAGCCGATTACGGCTCTGTCCTGAAACCAATCGAGATAAACCGAAGCATTTCTGCATCGGTGACAGACTCCACCACTTATTCCGATCAAAAACGATATTAGCACCCCGATATTTCATTGTCAATAAAGGTAGTGACATCTTTACCGTTTCTTAACCAAAGCATCGCATTCCGCCGCTTAAAAAGGCGGCTTGGATCACAATGCGTACTCCAAAACAGCCGCGGCGGTGTTATTATTATATTCAAAAGGCGGTAAAGCGCGCACTTCAATTAAGTAATATTGCAAAATTTGTCGGAATATGCTATAATAGATAAAAACCCGCAAGGAGGATAATATGAACTATATCGGAATTTCTTTTCTCGCTTTGGTGCCCGCGCTTCTTTTGTGCTGGTACATATATGCAAAGGACAGGGTCGAAAAAGAGCCTGTCGGTCTGCTTGCATTGCTTTTTATTGCGGGAAGCGCGCTTTATTTCCCCGCAATCCTTGCCGAAAACGCAATAATCGGAGCGTTCGACAGCCTTTTTGCTTCGGATATCGAATATTCTCTCACAGGGGTTGCGAGCTTTTTATCGACCGGCGCGAAGGTCAACCACAGCCTGCTTTGCGGGTTTGTTGCGATAGCGCTTATCGAGGAAGCGGCGAAATGGCTGGTTTTATATCTTATCACCTTTAAAAACAAAAACTTTTCGCACCTTTTCGACGGTGTTGTATATTCGGTGTTCGTTTCGCTCGGCTTTGCGGCGGCAGAAAACGTACGCTTTGCCGTTATGGACGGCTGGGATACCTTTATAATCCGCTCGCTCACAAGCGTGCCCGCGCACATGATCTTCGGCGTGCTTATGGGCATTGCCTATACCGCGTGGCATATGTGGCTGCTCGCCAAGAAGAAGGAAAAAATTCTCGAAGGCGAAGGCGTAATAAAAATCAAAAAGACTGTAAAAAGCGGACATTGGCTTTTTGTCAGCCTTGCTCTGCCCATTGCCGTTCACGGCTTTTACAGCTTTACAAATCTTTACGATTCCGAAGCGGTTACCGCGGCGTACTATGCGTTTATCCTCGTTCTTTTCGCGTTCTGCTTCGTATATCTGCGCTGGCTTTCGGCGGTCGACAGGGTCGATGACGAGGTCGCGTTCGGTCTGCTTGGCGCGAAATATCCCGAGCTCAAAAACAAGGAAGACACCACTCTCGACGATTTGGAAGCAATGGAGAGGGGTGACGAATAATGAAAAAGGGCAATATTTTCTTCACGATCCTCATTATCGTCTGTATCGTCGTTGCGGTAAAGAATTTTTCGGACGACAGCGGCGACAACGCGGGCGATTACGGATACAGTATCGATATGAACGAGGTTGCGGATATAGGCTACGAGCTTCCCGAGCACCGCAATAAATACAATCAGCTCGATGCCGAAGAAAAAAGGCTTTATACCGAGCTTCGCAAGGGTATCGCATCGGGCAAATCGGTAATCAGGGTCTATACCGAGGATTACGATTCCTCTATCGCCGCGCTTTATCAGGCATACGATGCGGTTTATTACGATTTCCCCGAATTTTTCTGGATAAACGGCGGCTGGAAGTGCAACGGCGAATATTCGGGAAGCGGCTATACCCTTATATTCGAGCCGATGTTTTACGATTATTGGCAATATACCAACGATAAGGACGGATATATCGAAGCGGTTATGACCGAAGCAAAGCGTATTGCCGCTATGGCAGAAACGCTTGACAGCGATTACGATAAGGTCAAATTCGTTCACGATTACCTCGTTGTCAACGCCGAATACGATTACGTTTGTCTTGAAGAGATGAATAAAACCGTACAGCGCGCATCGAGCCAGCAATCTCACACCGTTTACGGCTGTCTGGTAAATAAGGTCACCGTCTGCGACGGATATACGAAAACCTTTCAGCTTATTATGAGTATGCTCGGTATCGATGCCGAATACGTCGAAGGCGACGCGGGCGGCGGTCACGCTTGGAACTACGTCATTCTCGGCGGCGACGAATATTGGATAGATATTACCTGGGACGAAAACGAATTAATGGACGACAGCGGCAGGCTGTTGGCACCGCAGGGCGCGAATTACGGCTATTTCTGCGTGACCGATAGCGAGCTTTATAAAACCCATACCCCCGAGCCCGATTTCGAAATCCCTATTTGCGATTCGACAGACTATAACTTTTTCGTTTATGAGCACAGCTATCTCCAAAATTACGATTTCGGCGCACTCTGCACCGCGGTTTCCGAGCAGGACGGCGCGCAGATAATACATATTAAATTCGGCTCGAACAGCGAGCTGCAAAAGGCAATCGACGATCTTGTTTATAACGGCAGTTATAGAAATATCCCGCAAATAGCATATAAAAACCCGCAGTTCTATTCCGCGCAGGACGGCGACGTTTTGCATATCTATCTTCAGTAAGCATTAAAGGAGAAGCAAAATGGGAATTTTAAAGCATATTCCCGAGCATATAACCGATAGGGTTCCAAAGGTCTATTTTTCCTGCCATAAGGACGATTTTAACCTTTGCTTCAAGGCAATCTCCGCCGAAATAGCAAAAGGGCGTAACTGCGCGATATTTTACGACGAGGATTACGAAGGCGCACGCGACGAGCATTTTTACTTCGACCTTTCGCAAATGAGCCTTTTCGTTATGCCGATAACGACGCGCCTTTTAACCAAGCCAAACCGCGCGATCGAGGAAGAGCTTGCTTTTGCAATCGAGCATAAAATTCCTATCCTGCCGTTGATGCAGGAAAGCGGGCTCGAGGAGCTTTATAAGCAAAAATTCGGTGACCTGCAGTTTTTGGATAAAAACAGTCACGAGCTCGGCGCAATAAGCTACGAGGAAAAGCTGGATAAATACCTTTCCTCGACTCTGCTTAACGATGAAACCATAAAGCGAATCCGCGAAGAATTTGATGCGCAGATATTCCTGAGCTACCGTAAAAAGGACAGAATCCACGCAAACCGTCTTATGCGGCTTATACACAAAAACGATTTTTGCCGCGATATCGCGATATGGTACGATGAATTTCTTACCCCCGGCGAAAACTTCAATGAAACGATAAAGACCGCGCTCGATAAAAGCGGTCTTTTCGTGCTTGCCGTTACGCCGAATTTGGTTAACGAAAAAAATTACGTAATGACGGTTGAGTATCCCGAAGCAAAAAAGGCAGGAAAAATAATCCTTCCCGCCGAACTTGTTAAGACCGATAGGGCTTTGCTTTCTCAAAAATACGAAAATATCCCCGACTGTGTCGATTCGGACGATGAAAACGCGCTGACAGAGGCACTCCTGAACACCGCGAAAAAGCTTGTCAACGATGAAAACGATAATTCGCCCGAGCATAACTATCTTATCGGCTTGGCGTATCTGAACGGTATCGACGTTGAGGTCGACCACGCCCGCGCCCGCGAAATGATCGAATTCGCCGCCAACGCCGATTATCTCGAGGCGATCGAAAAAATGATCGAGATGTACACGGACGGTATCGGTACCGAGCGTAATTACGAAACGGCAATCCAATGGCACGAAAGGAAGATAACCCTACTTCAAAAGCGTTATAACGAAAACCCGAATGAATATAAGGCAAACTCTCTGTTCTGGGCGTTGATATACTGCGGCGATGAATATAAAGCGCTCGGTAAGCCTGCCAAAGCAATAGAAAAATATACCGAGGCGAAGGACCTTTGCGAAGCGATCGATAATCCTTCGAATAATGCACTTCGTAATCTTGCTGCAAGCTATGATAGACTCGGAAATATATATATATCCGAGGGCAATACAGCAGAAGCGAAGAAATATTACGAAAAATCGCTTGCAATAGATGAACAGCTTGCAAAAGAAACAAATACGGTGGAAGCATTTCACGATCTTGCGATCTCATATACCAAAATGAGTTTGGTTTGCAATGGCGAAGAAAAACGCGGATATTTAATAAAAGCTTTGAATATTATGAACGCACTTTGCGAGCAATGTCCCGATATTGCGATATACAAGCAACACCGCGACATTATCCAAAGCGAGCTTGATTCGCTTGACGAAGACGAAACCGAATAACAAACAAAAAATCTCCTGCAACATCGACCGTTGCAGGAGATTTTATATTGAAATTAAGTTAACGAACAGAAGCTTGAATCGGGTTGAGCCGATTATTCAAAATATCTGTACTTTTTGCCGTTTGCGAGGGTAACGAATTTACCGCCGGTGCTGCCGTCAAGGATGAAGCCTTCGTCGCAATCCTGACGAACGTGTGCCCTTGCCTTGCCGCTGATCGCGCGTTCGATATCGCCGCAAACCGCCGCCGCGGTGGGAAGCGAGCCCGCGCCCTGACCGTAGAAGACAACCTCGCCGACAGCCGAGCCGGTTACGCTTACTGCGTTGAACGCTTCGCGGATAGCGTGGAAAAGACTGCCGTTACCGACAAGATGGGGTGCAACGAGAATTCTCGCCTTGTCGCCGACTCTTTCGGCAACCGCGATAAGACGGATAACACAGCCGAGCTGTTCGGCAAGCGCGATATCCTCGCTCGTTACGTTTTCGATACCTTCGATATAGGGGATTTCGGTATAGGAGATATATTTATCAAGCGCGATACCCGCAAGAATTGCGATCTTTCTCGCCGTATCGAGCCCCGCAAGGTCTGCGTGGGGGTCTGCTTCGGCATAGCCGAGCTCCTGCGCGGTTTTAAGCGCTTCCTCGAGCGATTTGCCCTCGCTCTGCATGTGGGTGAGAATATAGTTGGTCGTACCGTTCAAAATACCCGCAACGCGAAGAATATCGTCGCCCATAAAGCAGTTGTTGAGCGGTGCGATGATCGGAATACCGCCGCCGACAGACGCTTCGTAAAGATAAACGACACCGTTTTCCTTCGCTGCCTCTTCAAGCTCCTTGCCGTATTTATCGACAACCGCTTTGTTCGAGGTAACGACGTTTTTGCCCGCCTTCAAAGCCGCAAGGCTGAACTTATAGGCAACGCCGTCGCCGCCCATCGTTTCGACAACGACGCTTACCGATTCATCGGCAAGAATCTTTTCGAAATCGGTCGTAACCCTATCACCGAGCGGATGCTCGGGGAAGCTGCGGAGATCGAGAATATATTTGATGTTGACTTCGTTGAGCGGGGATTTGCTTGCGCGGGAAATAACCTCGTAAACGCCGCCGCCGACAACGCCGAAGCCGAGTATGGCAATGTTTATCATAGCGATAATACTCCAATTATAAATAATCGCCCTATTCTACCATAATATTTAATATATTTCAAGTCCTTTTCGAAGGGTATTTTCACATTTTCTTTTCGACCGTCGGTTGAATGGCTCGAAACCTTATAATAAACTATTGCAATTTACTGCGTATAGGTGTAAAATCAAGTTGTTGTAATATTTTGTTTTTTAAAAGGAACAGGTAAAGAATTGAAAACCGTTTATGTTGACAAGATACCCTCTGTGGTATCGCAATATTTCGCATCGGAAAACGTTGCGCCCGAAGAAGCTCTTCTCGCGCTCAGAAGCGACCTCCGTGCCGATGGCAGTCGGGGCGATTGCTTTATATTTCTTACCGAAAAAGAAGCGTTGGTTGCCGAGGGTATAATCGAATTCAGCTCTGCCGGCAGAGCCGCAAACGGTAACCGCATTCGCCGCGAGGAATTCGTAATAAGCCGCTTCGAACGGTTCGAGCTTTCAAAGCTCGGCGAGCCCAAAGCCGAACAGCTTATTTCGACAGGCAGAGTTGTTGCCGAAATCAACGGAAGCGATAAGCTTGTTTTTAACTTCTCGTCCGCCTGCAAGCACGGCGCCGCTGTGTTCTGCCGCGCTGTCGGCGACATAAAAAAGGAAGGCAAGCTCGATTTCGAAGCCTATAAGGACGAAAGCTACGAAAAGCACGCCTGCCCCAAGTGCGGAAGACGCTACCCCGATGAAGAACTGAAAATATGCCCGAACTGTATGGATAAGGCGCGCCTTGTAAAGCGCCTTGCAACGTTGTTTTTCCGCTATAAGCGCTCGATAGCAATGGTGCTTATTTCGTTCGGTCTTATCGCGGGCTTGGGCGTTATCACCCCCTATATCAGTAACGAAAAGCTTTACGACGACGTGCTCGCCAACCCTAATTCCATAGCGGGCGACGTTATGAAGATAGTGCTTCTTATCGTCGGCGTGCGCATTGCCGCGCTCTGCGTGAATCTGATTTCGGGCGCGATAAGCTCTACCGTTGCGGCGAACGTCACCTATGACCTTAAAAAGATGATATTCAATACGATAAGCAACCTCTCGCTCGGCTTTTTCACGAATCGCCAAACGGGCGGACTTATGACTCAGGTCAACAGCGACAGCTTAACGCTTTATTGGTTCTTCTGCGACGGCTTCCCCTATCTCGTGCTCAACGTCGTTCAGCTTGCGGTTATAATGTGCGTAATGCTTTCGCAGAACCTTGTGCTTGCGCTCTATACCTTCGTTACCATTCCGCTGTTCTTCCTTGCGTTCAAGTTTATTTTCAATATTTTCGATAAGCTTCACGCAAAGGGCTATTCCAAGCGCCGCTCCTTCAATTCGCTCGTTTCCGACGTTTTGAACGGTATGCGCGTCGTTAAATCCTTCTCGCGCGAGGATGAGGAGCTTAACCGCTTCGGTAAGCGCAACCGCGACCTTGCGGAAGCGAGAAACGAGATTCAAACCTTCTCTGCGCGTATTTATCCCTTTTTGAACTATCTTCTCCGTATCGGCTCGTACGTTGTGTGGGGTATCGGCGGCTGGCAGGTAATGAACGCAACGGGCGATATGAGCTACGGCAGATTAATGGCGTTTATCGGATATTTTTCACTTATCTACGGTCCTATCGAACAGCTTGCGGACGTTTCTAACTGGTGGAGCGAAACGCTCAACGCAATCCAGCGCCTTTTCGAAATCCGCGATGCACAGCCCGAGGTGCGTGAATCGGCAAGCCCGATAACCCCCAAGGAATGCAAGGGCGAAGTCGAATTCCGCAACGTTACCTTCTCTTACGTCGAAAACCGCAAGGTTATCGACGGAGTAAGCTTCAATATCCCCGCGGGCACTACGCTCGGTATCGTCGGACAGACGGGCGCGGGCAAGAGCACGCTTGCAAACCTGCTTACAAGGCTTTACGACGTGAAGAGCGGCGGCGTTTATATCGACGGAGTGAATATAAAGGATCTTCCGTTCGACTTCCTGCGCGAAAATATTGCAATCGTTTCGCAGGAAACCTATCTTTTCCGCGGAAGCATTCTCGAAAATATCCGCTACGCCTGCCCGAACGCAACGCGTGAGCAGGTTATCGCGGCGGCAAAGACCGCTTCGGCTCACGATTTTATAGTAAAATATCCCGACGGCTACGATACCGAAATAGGCTTTGGCAAAAAAGACCTTTCGGGCGGTGAAAAGCAGCGAATTTCTATCGCACGGGCACTTCTGCGCGACCCGAAGATACTTATTCTCGATGAAGCGACCGCGGCGATGGATACCCAGACCGAACGCAATATTCAATCGGCGCTCGACCGCCTTACCGAAAATCGCACGACGGTTATTATCGCGCACAGGCTTTCGACACTGCGTGATGCCGACAAGCTTATCGCAATCGAAAACGGACGCGTTGCCGAAAGCGGCACGGCGCAGGAGCTTTTAAAGCAAAAGGGCGTTTACTATAAGCTTTATAAGCTTCAGGCAGAGGCTTTGAAAACAGTCGGCATTGCCGAATAAATAACAATAAGAGTGATATTATGGAAAACAGAAACGACAATTTTCTCGATCTGGCGGAGGTAACCTACCTCACCGCCGAAAATTCGCGCTTTTACCGTACCGAAAACGGCTTTCCCGCGCTCGAAGCGGTTCTTCCCAAGTTTGGCGACGATCTCGAAGAAAAGCAGGATAAAACGCCGATAAAGCAGGATCTCGGACGTGTGTTCTTCCACCGCTGCTTCCCGTTCGAAACACCCGATGAATATATTTCGGTGCTCAATAAGGACGGCAGGGAATACGCGATGATACGCAGTCTGAACGAGCTTCCCGCCGAATCTCAGGAGATAATACGCGCCGAGCTCGACAGAAAATATCTCTGCCCCACGGTAAAAAGAATAAAATCGCTCAAGGAAAAGCTCGATTACTCCTTCTGGGAGGTCGATACCGACAGAGGCGATATGAGCTTTTCGATGCACGACACCTACCGCAATATCGCGCGGGTGGGCGGCGGTATGCTTATTATCACCGACGTCGACGGCAACCGTTACCGTATTAACGACGTTGCCGAGCTCGACAGAAAAAGCTTTAAAAAGATAGAATTGTATTTGTAATGAATATGATAAAAAAATTATTTAAAAAGCTGTTCCGCAAAAAGAAAAAGCCCGATGCCTTCGAGCTGTTGAAGGCAGAGCTTTTAAAATCGGTGCAGGAAGAAAAACCCTATACGTTTAACTTCAATCTTGCGTTCGACAACAAAAAAACGGTCGGCGTTTGCGCGCTTTCAAACGATAAGCTCTATATGCTCGAAGAGGGCGGAGAGCTTAAAACGATTGAGCTTTCATCGTTTGGCGAAATCAAGTTTGTGAGCCTTTGGGGCTGTGTTTCGCTCGAGGCGACAAGCGCAAGCGGCGAATCGGAGCTTTGCCGCGCGGATATGAAGCTTGCAACCGCATTTCGCGCCGCGGCGAAAAAGCTGGAGGGCGCACGCAAGGGCGAGCAGGTCCTCGACCCGAAAATTCCCTCCTGCGAAAAATGCGGCAAGCCGTTTGCACGCGGCAGAACCACTTGCGAAAAGTGTGTCGATAAAAAGAAGCTCTTCAAGCGGCTTTTGCCCTATATGAAGCCGCATTTGGGCAAGCTTTTGTTTGCGGGCTTACTGCTTATCGGCGTTTCGGGCATTTCGGTCGTGCTTCCGATAATCAATAAGCACCTTGTCAACGATTATATCGCGGCAACCCCCGCGCCCGAAGATAAAAGCGGGTTTATCTGGCTGGTTATCGCAATGGCGGCGCTCGGTCTTTTGAGCGCGGTTTTCGTTGCGGTAAGAAGATTGGTTATCGCAAAGGCTTCGAAGGATATTATCATCAAAATGCGCGAGGAGGTTTACCGAAAGATACAGGAGCTTTCGCTTTCGGGGCTCAATAAGCGCAGTGCGGGCGAGCTTATACAGCGCGTTTCGGGCGATACCGAGGAGCTTCGCGAATTTATCACGTGGCTCGTTCCCAACCTCATACAGCAGGCGTTGACGCTCGGCTCTATCGCGGTAATTCTCTTTGTTTTCAACTGGAAGCTTTCTATAATCATCATCGTTCCCATTCCTCTGCTCGTGGTTATGTTCAGAGTGCTTCATCGCTTTACTCATCGGCTTTACCGCCGTCAGTGGCAGGTGGAATCGGATGCGGGCACGCTTATGCACGACGTTTTTTCGGGAATGCGCGTGGTTAAAACCTACGGCACCGAAAAGCGCGAGGAAAAACGGTTCGATAAGGCGGCAAAGCGCATTGCCGATATAAGTAAAAGAAACGAGCTCACCTGGAATATGATAATGCCGTTTGCGAGCTTTTTGCTCGGTATCGGTGAATATGCGGTGCTCTTCTTCTTGGGCTGTGAGCTTGTCGGCGACCCCTCGTTTATCACCTCGGGTGATTCGAATTTCGCGCTCGGCGACCTTATGCAGTTCGTTTCCTACGTCGGTCTTATGTACGAGCCGATACGCTGGATGTCCTTCGTGCCCCGCCGTATTGCGAGAGCGACAACCTCGCTTTCGAAGATAACCGAGCTGCTCGACGAAAAGAGCGAATCGGTCGGAAACGGCGAAATACTCGAAAGCGTTCACGGCGACATCGAATTCAATAACGTTTCGTTCGGCTACGAGGACGCGGAATACGTGCTCAAGGATATTAATCTTAAAATCAGTAACGGCGAAATGGTCGGCTTTGTCGGCAGAAGCGGCGTCGGCAAAACCACCGCGGCAAACCTTGCGTTAAGGCTTTACGACGTTTCGGAAGGCTCTATAACTATCGACGGCAAGGACCTGCGCGGGCTCGACCAGCATTCCTACCGCTCGAAAATCGGTGTCGTTCTGCAGGAAAACTTCCTCTTCCACGGCACGATATACAGCAATATCGCCTATGCAAAGCCGGGCGCAACGCGTGATGAGGTTATCCGCGCCGCCAAGCTTGCAAACGCGCACGAATTTATTATGAAGCAGCCCGACGGCTATAATACCTACGTCGGCGACCGCGGCAATACCCTTTCGGGCGGTGAAAGACAGAGAATAGCGATCGCGCGTGCGATACTCCGTAACCCGCGTATACTTATTCTCGACGAAGCGACAAGCTCGCTCGATACCGAAACCGAAAAGCAGATACAGGAAGCAATCGCGCGGCTTGCGGGCGGCAGAACCACTATCGCAATCGCACACCGTCTTTCCACACTGCGTAACGCGACAAAGATCGTCGTTTTCGAAAAGGGCAGGATCGAAGAGGTCGGCCCGCACGATGAGCTTATGCGTAATAAGGGCAGATATTACCGCTTGGTTATGGCACAGCGTCAGGTCAATAAAATGACGCCCGACGGGAAATCATAGGCGATACTCCTCTTGGACCGCGGAGAAACGGCAGGTTTACGCCCTGAAAAAGACACAAAACAGACAAGACACTTTCTTTTGCACAGAAAGTGTCTTGCGTTTTTATGAGGTATTAATTTTAATTGTATTTCAAGGGCTTGCATGAAAATGCTTCGACTGCCTTACGTTTGTAAGGCGACGCACGCATTTCGACAAACTGCACTCGTTTCTCTCGGTCTTTTGTTGCTTGTAAAGAAACTATTTTATTATTTTATATCCAAAGGTTTTTGGGAGAGAGCACGAGAGAGGGGATTTTGCAAAATCCCCTCTCTCGTTATATCAAACTATAAACTCAAGCTCAATCAAGCTCGAACGCGCCGGTATAAAGGCTGTAATACTGTCCTCTTTCGGCGATAAGCTTTTCGTGGCTTCCGCGTTCGATAATTCTGCCCTGCGAAAGCACCATAATAACGTCGGAATTGCGAACGGTGGAAAGTCTGTGCGCGATAACGAAAACCGTTCTGCCGTGCATAAGACTGTCCATACCCTTCTGAACTATCGATTCGGTACGGGTATCGATACTCGAGGTCGCTTCGTCAAGTATCATAACGGGCGGGTCGGCAACAGCCGCGCGCGCAATGGCGAGAAGCTGGCGCTGTCCCTGCGAAAGTCCGCTTCCGTCGCCCTCGAGCATCGTGTTGTAGCCGTCGGGGAGCACCGAAATAAAGCTGTCGGCGTTTGCGAGCTTCGCGGCGGCGATACATTCCTCGTCGGTCGCATCGAGCCTGCCGTAGCGAATGTTTTCCATAACCGTTCCGGTGAACAGATGGGTGTCCTGAAGCACCATACCGAGCGAACGGCGCAGGTCTGCTTTTTTGATTTTGTTGATGTTAATGCCGTCGTAGCGTATCTTGCCGTCGGCAATATCGTAAAAGCGGTTGATAAGGTTCGTAATTGTGGTCTTGCCCGCGCCCGTCGCGCCGACAAAAGCAACCTTCTGACCGGGCTCTGCATAGAGCGTTACGTCGTGAAGCACGGTTTTTTCGGGAACATAGCCGAAATCGACCTCGACCATACGCACGTCGCCTTTAAGCTCGGTGTAGGTAAGAGTGCCGTCGCCGTGGGGGTGCTTCCACGCCCAGATGCCCGTTCGGGAATCGGATTCGGTAAGATTGCCGTTTTCGTCGTATTTTGCGTTGACAAGGGTAACGTAGCCGTCGTCGGCTTCGGGAGATTCGTCCATAAGCTCAAAAATACGCTTTGCACCCGCAAGTGCCATAATAACGGCGTTCAACTGCTGGGTTACCTGATTTATCGGGTTGGTAAAGTTCTTCGAAAGCTGTAAAAAGGCTACAAGACCGCCTGCGGTGAGGCTGTTTGTGAGCATTACGAGCAGAGCGCCGAGCGTTGCTACGAGGATATACTGCAAATGACCGAGGTTGTTCGAAACGGGGCCCAAAATGTTCGCGAAAATGTTCGCGTTCTTCGCGTTTTCGCAAAGCTCGTCGTTGAGCCTGCGGAATTCCTCTTTCGTTTTTTCCTCGCGGCAGAATACCTGAACGACCTTCTGACCGTTTATCATTTCTTCGATAAAGCCGTTGACCTGACCGACCGATTTCTGCTGACGGACAAAGAATTTACCGCTCTTTCCGCCGATAGATTTTACGATAAGCATTGTGAGGAACGCAAATACGACAACGAATACCGTAAGCCAGACGTTCGTGGTGATCATTGCGAAGAAGACTGCGACGACCGTGCAGAGCGACGAGAAAATGTGGGGAAGGCTCTGCGAGATCATCATTCGCATGGTATCGGTATCGTTGGTGTAGCGGCTCATCGTGTCGCCGAAGGAGTGGGTGTCGAAGTATTTAACGGGGAGCTTCTGCATTTTCGCAAACATGGTATCGCGGATATCCTTCAATACCGATTGCGAAACGGTTACCATTATTCTGTTATAGGAAAAGGTCGAAAGCGCACCGAGCGCGTAAACGACCGCGAGCACGATCATTTCCTTCAAAAGCCCCGACATATCGGTGCTTTTTGCTTCTATAAGCGGCTTAATGTAGCCGTCGATAAGGGTTTGCAGGAACTTCGAGCCGTAAACCCCCGCAAGCGCGCTGAAGATAATACAGAGCACGACAACGAGCAAGCGCCATTTGTATGCGACAAGGTAGGAAAGCACTCGCTTTACGGTTTTCGCATCGGGCTTCTGACCGGGGACGCGTACGCCTCTCATCGGGCGGATAGGTTCTTGGGGCTTTCTTTCTTCGCTCATTCCCTGTCATCTCCTTTCACTTGCGATTCATATACCTCGCGGTAAATATCGTTGCTTTCCAAAAGCTGCTCGTGGGTACCGATACCGTTTATTTCGCCGTTATCGATAACGATAATTCTGTCGCACGCCTGAACCGAGGAAATACGCTGGGCGATAATAAGCTTGGTCGTATCGGGAATCGAATTCGCCATCGTTTCGCGCAGCATATAATCGGTTTTCGTGTCGACCGCGCTGGTGGAATCGTCCATAATCAGTATCTTCGGGTTTTTAAGAAGCGCGCGTGCGATACAAAGTCTTTGCTTCTGACCGCCCGAAACGTTACTGCCGCCCTGCTCGATATAGGTATCGTAGCCGTCGGGGAAGGACGAAATAAATTCATCGGCGCAGGCAGAAATACAAGCCTGCTTCATTTCCTCGTCGGTGGCGTTTTCGTTGCCCCAGCGAAGATTTTCCTTTATCGTGCCCGAGAAAAGCACGTTCTTCTGCAATACCATCGCAACGGCATCGCGCAGGGTGTGAATATCGTAATCGCGTACGTTGTGACCGCCGACGAGCACTTCGCCGCTCACGGTATCGTAAAGACGGGGAATAAGCTGAACGAGAGTCGATTTACTGCTTCCCGTACCGCCGATAATACCGATAGTTTCGCCCGATTTTATGCTGAAATTAATGTTTTTAAGAACGTTTTTGCCTTCGTGGTAAGCGAAATTAACGTTTCTGAACTCGATACTGCCGTTTTCAACGCTGTAAAGCGCGTTTTCTTCGGGGTTTCTTATGGTCGATTCCTCGTCGAGCACCTCGCAAACACGCTCTGCCGATGCGCGCGACATTACGACGGTTACGAAAATCATCGAAAGCATCATAAGCGACATAAGTATCTGCATCGTGTAGTTAAGAAGCGCGGTGAGCTCGCCTGTGGTCAGGCTTTCGCCTACTCCCGCGACGTTGTAGTTGATAATAAGCGTCGCGCCGAACCAGCATACGAGCAAAATGCAGGTATATACGGTCATCTGCATAAGAGGCATATTGAACGAGAGTATTTTTTCTGCGCTTACGGTGTCGTTGTATATCTCGCCCGAAACCTCGTTGAACTTTTCGGTTTCCTCTTTTTCACGCACGAAGGCCTTTACAACGCGTATGCCGCGCAGGTTTTCCTGAACGACACGGTTGAGCTTATCGTACTTTTTGAACATACGCTTGAATATCGGGTGCGCCTTTGTCATAATAAGAGTAAGACCGATAACAAGCACGGGCACAGCCGCAAGGAAGATAAGCGCGAGCCTTGAATTGATGCTGAACGCCATAACGAGCGAGAAAATCATCATCGAAGGGCTTCTTACCGCAATGCGTATTATCATGTGGAAGGCTTCTTGCAGACGGTTAACGTCGGTCGTGAGTCTTGTAACAAGGCTCGAGGTCGAAAATTTATCGATGTTTTTAAAGGAAAAGTGCGAAATTCTTTCGAAAAGGCGTTCGCGCAGATTTTTCGCAAAGCCCGTGCTTGCGATAGCCGCGCTTCTGCCCGCCGCCGCACCGAAAAAGAGCGAGATCAGCGCACAAACGGCGATAAGTCCGCCGATTATAAGCACGTATCGCATATCGGAAGAGCCTTCGGGCTTGCCGATAATGCTTTCGAAGAAGCGGCTTATAATGTTCGTGCTTTCTTCGGAATTGCCGGAAGTCGGGTCGATACAGTTGATAAGCAGAGCGAGCAATATGGGGATTATTACCTCCATAATAACCTCGCCCATAATAAGCAGGGGCGAAAGAAGCGCGTGGGTTGTAAAGCCTTTTACGCTTTTTGCGAGCTTTTTAAGCATTGTTTTCCTCCTCGGGATTAAAATAGTGTTCCTTTTCGGCGTTTGCGATATTGCGGCAAAGCTTATCTGCGATTGCGAAGAAGCTGTTCAGCTCCTCTTCGCTAATGCCGTTTCGCAGAAATTGCTCGAACGAATCGATATGCTTTTCGTGCCGTTCGTGAATAGAGAGTGCGACGGGGGTAAGCTTTATTTTTTTAAGCCTTGCGTCGTTTTCGTCGCGCTCGCGCACCACAAGACCGTTTTTTTCCATTAATTTAAGCATTTCGGTCATTGTCGGACGGCGTACCGAAAAATGCTTTTCGATATCGCGCTGAAAAACGTCGCGGTGGCGGTTATCGTAAAGATATCCGATTATCCAGCCGTGCGTTCCCGTGCAGGAAAGCCCGCTCCGCGCTCTGCTCGCGTCTACCGCGCGCTTTATCGCAACCGAAAGCGTTCTCACACGGAAGCCGATGGTTTCTTCGCGTTCCACTTATATTAGCCTCCTAACAATTAGTACCCTAACATTATACTTATTGCGAACAAAATGTCAATGCTTTTTTTGTAAACGCTAAAGATATTGACAAGCGAATATTAATGGTGTAAAATGTAGGTTGAAGATATATACATGAGGTGAAGATAATGGCAAAAAGGATACTTGTCGCAGGCAGCTCGAATATCGATTTCCTGCTCACCACGCCCTATATCCCCGCACCCGGCGAAACACTGCTTTCGGGCGGTAAATACGCCTTTACTCCCGGAGGAAAGGGTGCGAATGCCGCTATCGCCGCGAGAGCGATGGGCGCAGACGTCGTTTTCTGCTCGCGCGTGGGCGACGATGCATACGGCGACAGGCTTATCGCGCTTTTTAACGAACGCGGAATCGATACGAGATATATTAAGGTAGACCGTCTTGAACAGACAGGCCTTGCCGTTGTTATGCTCGAAAAAAGCGGAACCAACCGCATAATCGTTTTCAGCGGCGCAAACAGCAAAATAAGCGATACCGACGTTGAAAACGCATTCACCGCTTATCCCGATGCGGTGCTCACCCAGTTCGAAATCCGTCCCGAAGCGGTTATCGCCGCGGCTCGCTGTGCGGCAGACGAAGGAATTCCTCTGTTTGTCGATGCGGGCTCCGCAAAATCCGATTTCCCGCTCGAAAAGCTCGAACGTGTCGAAGTATTTTCTCCCAACGAAAACGAAACCGAAATGCTTACCGGCATTCGTCCCGATAATCTCGAAAACTGTCTGCGTGCTTCTATCGCGCTTTGCAACAGAGTCGATATAAAATACGTCGTGCTCAAGCTCGGCGAACGCGGCTGCTACGTTTACGACGGAAAATACTGCGATCTTATTTCGCCCTTCGACGTACCCGTATGCGATACCACCGCCGCAGGCGACGTATTTACCGCCGCGCTTACCACCGAATATCTCCGCACGGGCGATATTCTTTCCTCGGCTAAATTCGCAAACGCCGCGGGTGCGCTTGCGGTAACCAAGCTCGGCGCGGTCAATTCGGTTCCTACGCTCGAGGAAGTAAGAAAGCTTCTCGGCTGAAGAAAGGCTATATAATATAAGGAATAAAAGAAGATATAAAAATGTTCAGAATAGGCACGGTCAATATCGATACCTCGCACGCTCCCTCGTTTGCCGAAATTCTTTTGAAGGGCGACGAAGGTAAATACACCGCAATTTATAACGACGGCTTCCGCACCGATGAAGAGGTAAACACCTTTATCGAAAAATTCGGGCTCGATAAGCGCTATACCGACCTTTCCGAAATGGCAAAGGATATCGACATCGCGTTTATTCAGAGCTGTAACTGGGATAACCACGTCGCTCAGTCGATGCCCTTTATCGAAGCGGGCGTTCCCGTGTTTATCGATAAGCCTATCGCGGGCAACCTTGCAGACCTCAAAACCTTCGAGGAACTCGACAGACAGGGCAAGGTTATCCTCGGCACAAGCGCACTGCGCTATACCTACGAGCACGATTCCTTCTTCGCGATTCCCGAAGAGGAACGCGGAAACGTGGTTCACGTTTCGACAATGGTCGGCGTTGACGAATTTAACTATGCGATCCATTCGGTAGAATCCATTCTGGGCTTTATCGGCGACGTTTCTCCGATCTCTACCCGCTTTATCGGCACGAGCGTTGCGGGCGACGTCCCCTGCGACAGCTACTACGTGGTTTTCGAAAACGGCGCAACCGCCTGCTACCACATCTGCAAAAAGGGCTGGCAGCCCTCTACCGCACTCGTTATGACGAGCAAGACCAGCTTTGCATATAAGATCGATACAAGCAAGGTTTACGAAGCGATGCTCAAGCACGTCTGCGCTTATATGGCGGGCAAGGAAAACAAGCTTGCGACCGTTAAGCAGATGACCGATGCCGTTAAGATTATGCTTGCGGGCAAAAAGAGTGCCGCAAACGGCGGTACAACAGAGCTTATCGCAGAGCTTACCGAAAGCGATCCCTCGTTCGACGGAGCCGAATTCGAAGAATTCTACGCGGCTTCGCAAAGAAAATAATATCCAAAACCACAGGGCAGAAGTTTTAAGCTCCTGCCCTCTTTTTTCAACCAACAGACGAAAAATATCGAAAAACGGAGAAAAAACGGTGAAAAAACGCATTTTTTCGGTACTGCTGTGCGCGGTTATGCTTATGGCGGTTCTCCCTCTTTCTGCGGTGGAATTCAATAACGTGTATGCCGAAGCGGTCGAATACGGCTACAGAATAATGTATGGCGGTACGGCGGTGGACGTCGGCGAAAGCACCGTTGTTTCGCAGGACGGAGCCTTGTGGCTTACCGATAATAACGGCGGCAGGGAAAAGCTTGCCGAAATCGATGCGAGCTACCTTAATTACTTCGACGGCAGACTTTGGTTTGTTTGCGAAGGAAATATAATGAGCTGTAACGCAAGCGGCGGCGATATGCGTACCGAGCAGGCGTTTGCCGAAGGCGTAAAGTGTCTGTACGTCAACTCCGAAGGCTTTTTGTATCTTCGCGGAAATACGGTATACAGCTTTAAAAACGGCAGAGAAGCAGAGCTGCTCACGCGCGAAGGGATCGAAGGCTTTGTGCCCGAAGGCGAAGGAAAAATACGCTGGATAGTTAAAAATCCCGATTACGTATATACCGCCGAGGACGGCGATTCGGTATTTTCCGACGGGAACGGCGAATATTTCGAATATATTTCCGAAATAAACGGCGCTCTCG
The DNA here is from genome assembly GCA_045636285.1 of Eubacteriales bacterium. GTDB lineage: Bacteria > Bacillota > Clostridia > Oscillospirales > CAG-382 > Coliplasma. The sequence goes on along the minus strand of JAZTXJ010000052.1, from coordinate 1,467 downwards.
GCAGTGATATTCCCGCAAGCGAAGCCGAATACGGAATCTCGCTCGCTTCGGCAGTCGGAGAATATTCCGGCCCCTACGTTCAGGTCGGCGAGGTTACGCTTCCGCTTGAAAACCATATGCCCGGCACCTTCTTTTCGAAGAACGGTCAGGCGTGCGTTTGCCACTATACAAGCTCTACCTATTGCATACAGTCGGAGGGCAACTGTAACTGTATGCGCTATTACCCGACAGGCAAAAAGGAAACCTGCGAAATCGACCTTCTCGGCGCGCAGTGCTTCGCCTTTGCGAGAATGATATTCTGGAAGTGCTTCGGGTTTATCGACCATTCGATGAACCAATCGCTCTATTACAGCGCGGGAAGCCTTTCAAGCGGTGCGGTCACGGCGAACAGCGTGAAAGCGCTTATGATGAAATCGGCACCCGGCGCGCACGTTCGTCTTGCGGCAGGGCATTCGGTTTCGGTGCTTACCGTCGACGAGGACTTTATCGTTATATATCACGGCAACGCGGGCGGCGACGGCGTCGTTTCACAGCCCTGTATCGTTTCGACAAGGCGATATACCTGGGAGCAGTTCGCAACAGCCTGTGCAAAGGGTATACTTTACGTTAATATGCCCTACAATTACCCCGATTCCGAGGTAATACTCACAAAAAAAGAGGTAGGCTATTATAAATCGAAGGCGAACCTTAACCTTCGCCCCGAAGCTAACACCGCTTCCGAACCGCTTTGCGTTATCCCGAACGGCGAAATCATAAGCGTAACCGAAATCGACGGATTTTGGGGCAAAACAAGCTATAATGGATATAGCGGCTGGGCGTTTCTCGAATACACCACCTTTTACAGCGGGCTCGAAATCCACCCGTCGAGCGGACTTTTCGTGCTCGGCGACGACGGATTCCTGCGCGGAACGGCGTGGAAGCTCACGCTCGATTCCTTTGCCGAGCATTTCGATAAGCAGAGCCTGAGCGTCGTTTCGAAAAACGGCGAAGACCTTTCGGCTTCGGGCTACGTCGGAACGGGCAGTACGGTAACGCTTACCGTCGAAGGCGAAATTATCGATACCGCGACGGTCTGCCTTGCGGGTGACGTCAACGGCAACGGCGTGCTCGACGTGGGCGATTATATCCTTGCAAAGCGCGCATATATGGGCACCTATACCCCCAACGAATCCGAAAAGAACGCCGCCGACGTTTCGGGCAGCGGCGATATAGATATTTACGATTACGTGCTTATCCGCCGCTATTTCTTCACCGAAAACGAGCAGCTGTTCGCCTCGTTCGGCGGAAAAACAGAAGCAGACCGAGAGAAATGAGGGTGGTTTTCGCGTGTGGGGTCCCCGAAAATGCTTGCATTTTTGGGGTATCAATAACGAGCGTAGGCGTACGAGTGTACGGCAGTCGAAGTTTTTCTTCAAAGCCCTTGAAAATACAATAAAAAATTAATACCTTATAAAAATAACAGTGTAC
>JAZTXJ010000051.1:0-4461 GCA_045636285.1 Eubacteriales bacterium | reverse complement strand
CCCTGCGTTGATACCTATTATGCGTCCGACGCGATCGTGAAGGCGAATATCGATGAATATTCTCTCGTTTACGATTTCGACGTTACGGGCGGTGCGGTGAACATCAACTTCTATTTCACCGACGGCTACGGCGGATCTTCTACCTACACTATCGCGAACAACACGCTTGGCGACGTTAATTACGACGGCGGCTCGGGCGACCTTTACGACGGCGATTACAGAGGCGTTATCAAGCTTTCTGATTTCGTAAGCTCGAACAAGTTCTACGACGGCACTACCTTTGACAGCAGCTTTATTACCGAGGATAACGAAATTATCTTCACCGGTATTCAGGTTTATTCGGTAAACGGCGGTACTCTTACCGTTAAGGCACTCGATATCGTTCACAACGACGATGCAGAGGTTCCCGCAGGCGATGAATCGAGCGAGGCTGCTTCCGAAGCAGAATCGAGCGAAGCCGCTTCCGAAGCGGAATCGAGCGAGGCTGAATCCAAGACCGAATCCAAGACCGAATCCAAAGCGGAATCGGCAGAGGAATCCACCGATGCATCGGCGAACGAATCTACCGCAGACGATGCAGAGGGCGGCTTGGGCGTATGGCTTTACGTTATTATCGGCGTTGCAGTCGTTGCGGTTGCCGCAGTAGTTGCAGTCCTCGTTAAAAAGAAGTAATAAACAGTGAAAAAAGCTCGCAATAGCGGGCTTTTTTTGTTTTTTGGGGGAGAGAAAATAGGGAATGGATATAATAATTGGAGTTCCATTGTATGCGATGTATTCTCTTTAATGGCTCCCCTTAGCAAGGGGAGCTGTCGGCGAGCTTGTGAGCTGACTGAGGGGATTGTAGGGTTGCAATATTGTTATTGTTACTTATCGGACAGCCCCTCCACCGCGTTCCGCGGTCCCCCTCCCCTTACACAGGGGAGGCTTCAGGTCGACTTGTATCGTACTTTAAGGACAAACAAAAAAGCTCACCGAGGGGTGAGCTTTTTGATTAAAGTGAGAACGGTACACAATTAAAACGGAAACGGGGGACAATCAAAACAAAAACGGTACACAATCAAAACAAAAACGGGACAATGTTAAAGTGAAAACGGTACACTATTTTATATTTGTTATAAAAAGTTTTGAAAGGGTTATAGGGAAAACTTTTTCAAAAGTTTTTCCTAAAAACGCCCTAAAAACGCCCTAAAAACGTTTTTTCGTCTATTCTTCCATTTCGGCACAATATTCATCGAGTGTCAAGCCTTTTTCGAACATTTCGGTGGCGGCGGTTCTGCCGACGTAGCGGAAATGCCACGATTCGTGCTTAATGCCCGTGATATGCTGTGTATTGGGCGGATAACGGAGTATAAAGCCGAAGCGGTGCGCGTTTGCGGCGAGCCATTTTGCTTCGGGCGTATTATCGAACGCGCTTGTGGAGTTGGGAAGGTTATGCATATCGCAAACCAAGCCCGATTGGTGTTCGCTTGTGCCCGGCTTTGTCGAGTAGGTAAGTACGTGCTTTTCGGTTTCTGCTTCGGTGGGGCGGCGGACGGCACTGCCGCATTTTGCACAGCAAGCCATTTTCGAGCTGTCGGCAACCGAATTGCAGGCTTCGCAATACTTCATCCCGTCGATTTCGCTGATTTCGCCCTTGCAGTTATTGCAACGCTCTGCTTTTGTAACCTTTTCGGGAAAATACGAGATATCGAAATATTCGGCGCAGGTATCGCAAACGTAGTCCTGCTTGATATCGTTATCGAAATAGCGCTGATAAATGCTTGCCTGCGAATTATAGGAGCGGTAGGCGCTGGTGACGGTAATATCGTCGAAGCCGTAATAAGCCGCCTCTTTTAAAAACGCTTCAAGCGCTTTGTTGGCGGTTGCGTTTATCTTCGACCAGCTCGAAGGCTGTGTTTCGCGGAAGTAGGTGCATTTTACAAGGTTTTCGGGCACGAAATCGGCGCCGAGGGGGTGTGCGGGGTTGACGACGAAGACGAATTCCTTTTCGTTTTCGGGGCAGACGTACTGTTCGTATTCGGTCATATCGACCTTATATTCGACGCCTATGTATTTTTCATAAGCTTCGGTCGAGCCGATAGGGATAACGACCGATTCTTCCTTCGAGCTTTCTTCGGGCGGTGCCGATTCGGGCGATGAGGATTCGGGCGATGAGGATTCGGGGGTTAGCGATTCTTCGGTGCTCGATTCGGTCGTGCTTTCGATTTGCGAGCTTTGCTCTGCCGATTGTTCGTTACAGCCGACGAGCAGGCAGATAAGCACGGTCGCAAGCACCATAAAGACGAAAAGCAGGGTTATTGCGATATAGAGATAGTTGTTGGGGCTCTTCTTTTTTCTGCGCTTCGCGGCGGGGCGCTTTGCGGGGGGTGCGGTTCTTTTTTGTTCTGCCATATTTTATTCTCCGTGTGCGGCGGCGAGAAGCTGTTCTGCCGCGGCTTTAATATCTTCCTTGCCGAGCACACTGCTGCCCGCAACGAGCACGTTTGCGCCCGATTCGACACAAAGGCGTGCGTTTTCGGCAGAAACACCGCCGTCGACGCTAATTTCGTAATCAAGTCCGTTTTCCAATGCGTAATCGCGCAGGAAGGCGCATTTCGGCATCATATCTGCCATGAATTTCTGACCGCCAAAGCCCGGTTCGACCGACATTACGAGCACGAGGTCGCAAAGCTCGAGATAGGGAACGAGCGATTCGACGGGTGTTTTCGGCTTTAAGGAAAGCCCTGCCTTTTTGCCGCAGGCGTGTATTTTTTCAAGCGTTGCACGGACGTCCTCGCACGCTTCGATATGTACGGTGATAATGTCCGCACCCGCTTTTGCGAAGTCTTCGATATAGCGGATCGGTTCGGTTATCATAAGGTGAACGTCGCTTACGAGCTCACAGCACTTAGAAAGCGATTTTACGACCGGCTGACCGAACGAGATATTGGGCACGAAGATGCCGTCCATAACGTCTAAATGAAGGTATTCCGCGCCGCCTTGCTTCGAAGCGTTTATCTGCACCCCTGCGTTTGCGAAATCGCAGGCAAGCGCCGAGGGGGAAAGCTTTATTTTCTTCATATTTTTGTTCCTTTTCGACAAGCATTGTCATATTATGATAATGAATACAAGGCGGGGAAGAGGGGATTGGAAGTGAAAAGCAAGGGAGCTTAACCGTTTTGCCCCTTCGAGCCGTCATATTCATATATATAATAAACCTTTTAAAACGTTCTGTCAATGCAAAATCAAAAAACATTAAAAAAGCTCGGATATTCGCTGTGATATATCTCCGAAACGGCATCGCGGAAGGCAAGGATAGCGCTTTCCGCCTCGCCGTCCTCAAGCGCGGTATCGCTTGTGAGCTTTTCGGCGTGCGCGGTAACAACGTCGAGCTCGGCATCGCGCACGAAAACAGAGATATAGCCCTTGCGTTTGCTCCAAAGCGCAAGCGCGAGCTCGTTTTCGCCCGAATCGATATAGGATATTACGTCGTCGCAGATGCCGCAGATAATAAAGGAGTTCACCGCGGTGAAGATGATTACCGCCGCGAGCAGTATCGATGCAAAAATAAAGTTTCCCATTTTATTCTCCCGATTGGTTTGGTGTATTGCCGTTTTGTGCAAGCACGCTCATTTTGCCCGTGCGCTCCAGGATTACCTTGCTCACCTCGTCCATCGATGCAAAGCCGTTAATGCGGCATTGGGCTTCGATATCCTCGGTCGAAACACGCGCCTTTGTGAGATTTTCCTCGATAAACGCAGAGTGCTCGTAAAGCGTTATCGGGTTGCCGTTCAATAGCACGCGGAAGCGCTTGCTTTTTCGGCTTGCGAAGGAAACGATAACCTCGACAGAGGACAGCAGAATAAGGGGCATAACGCCGTGGAGCAGGGGGATGTCGGTGTCGGTTACGGGCAGAACCGCGAGCTCGGAGAGCAGTACGGTGGTTACAAGCTCGCTCAACTGCATTTCGCCGATTTGGCGCTTGCCCATAAGCTTCATCATCAGCGTGAGCAGGATATAAAAAATAAAAGCACGGATAACTATTACCGTCATTGTCGCAACCACCTCGTCAATATTTTTGCCGATAATTTATTGACTTATGCTTTGAAAAGGTATAAGATGTTTAAAACGAATAAAAAGGGGTATAAAATTATGAATCATCGTGAAAAAGCCGAGTTGCTGTTCAATTCGGGGTATAACTGCGCGCAGGCTGTTTTTTGTGCGTTTTCGGATCTGACGGGTGTCGATAACGAATCGGCGCTTAAGCTTATGTCGTCCTTCGGCGGCGGTATGGGCAAGCTGCGCGAGGTGTGCGGTGCCTGCTCGGGCGCTTTTGCCGTTGCGGGACTTTTGTACGGCAGTACCGACCCGAACGACGATACAGCGAAGGCGGAGCATTATGCGCTTATACGCAAAATAGCCGCAGAGTTCAAGGAGCTTAACGGCAGCTATAATTGCGGCGAGCTTATGGACGGTATCGCC
>JAZTXJ010000050.1:0-11902 GCA_045636285.1 Eubacteriales bacterium | reverse complement strand
AACTTGATGTATGCTTTAGATGCAGATAATAAAAAAGAATACGCAGACGAAATAATAGAGTATGGAGAAAGAATACTTGCTGAATCCACCGATAATTCACTAAGAGGCGGCGCTATACAATGTCTTAGCTTTACTTATTATTTTGCCAAGGGCGACGCTGAATCTGCAAAAAAATATGCCAAAATGGCTTACAACTATGCAATTACTTCTAATCAAATGATGCCTCGATTTCTTGAAGGTGATGAGGCTGTGGAGCTTTGTCAATCAAACATTCAAGCCCTTGTTGATATGATCTGGAACAACACCTGTATTATGTGTTGGAAGGGGAATTATTCCTCGGAGGATCGTATAAAAGCATTTAGATTTGCAATTGATTGTTTTAGTTTGCTGTATTCCGATGGGAATTTTGGATTTTATCACGAAAGGATTTCAGGTTGCTATAGAGAAATTGCAAATTGCTATTTAAAGCTTGGCGAGGTGGATCAGATGTTTAACTGTTTGGAAAAAGCAGCGGAACACGCCGTTAAATACGATAGCCGTAAAGATGGTATGTATACAGCTTTTATGGTGAACAAAGTGGAGCTATCTGTAAATGATGCATATAAGAATTATACTGAAAATCAATGTGGACTGCTTTTGAAGTCTTTAAGAAAAGATACTTTTGCACACCTGCAGAAAGATTCTCGTATGATTAAAATAATTGAAAAGCTGACTCCTATTGCAATTATGTAATTATTTCCGAGTTGCATTTTTATACTACGAGCCCAAGAAAAAAGCAAGTCGAGAGACTTGCTTTTTTTCTATACAATCCGAAGGATTGGTATGGAATCACCCGCAGGGTGTATGTAATCGCCGAAGGCGTATGGCATCACGCGTCGGCGTGTATTTCTCCTTCGGATTGATTACATTCAACACTTCGTGTTGATTCCATACCGCAGACAAGCTGCGGACTTCATACACGCCTATCGCCGTGATTATATAAGAGTTACGTCGAAGCCCTTGATTTTCAAGGACTTTTTGTGTTTGTAGGGGATAAAAAACAAACATTCTTCAATATTGGACCTTTTATTGAATCTTTTGGTCTTGAACCTGAAATACCTTGCAAAAATTCTGATTTTGTGATATAATAAAAAACAAAGAAAGGCGGTGTTTGCGTGTCGGAATTAAGATATAACAGAGCTTTCAAAAATGCTATAGCAGCCATTTTGCTCGGTGTTACGTTGTTTTCTTCTATAGTTGTGTTTTACGTTATATCCCAAATTCAATATAGCCGGCTCGTCTCTGATATGGAACCGCTTGAGGCTACTATTGTTGACGTTGACTGGCACGTTACACGTAAAGGTATCAGCTGGCAGGAAATCTACGTAGAATACGCGGTTGACGGAATAGTTTATAACAGAGAATTAAAAACCGATACTGCAATATCTTTCAGAGCGGGTAGTGGCGCTCATTATTCGGTCGGGGATAAGGTGGATATTTTTTACGATCCGGAAAATCCGCAAATTATAGCCGCTCCGCGAACTAAAAGTGTCGGAGCATTTTGGCTGATTTTTGCTTTGCTTTCCATGGCGCTTATTCTGTTTGCTTTATGGTGGATGATAGAATCACGGAAAAAATTTTTGGTTACACAAGAAGCATACGATAAAGAGGGCGAAGAGCTTAAGAAAAGTAAATTAGCAAAGAAACAACAGAAGAAGCAACAAAAGAAGCAGGCTAAGCTTGAAAGAAAACAGAAGTACCTCAAGCTATGGAAGTTTATTAAAATCATATTGCTTGTTCTTGTTGCGGTTATAGTAGCTCTTTTGCTGTTTCATTTCTTCCGCGGCTTTATAAGGGGACTTACAAATTAAATGTAATAGCGTGTTTTTTTATAAGCTTCGAAATTATTGGGGCAATTCCAAAAACGTTCTTGCAAAGGTCTCCTTGCGATAAGGATGAAAAAAATGAAAAAAGGCGGTGCGGCGATGAATATATCTTCGAATATAGTTAATGAAGCGAAAACTGCGCGCGACGGTAACGCTTGGCTTTCGGCGCAGTCTGACGCACTGCAATACGGCGCGCTTGCGGTTGCTATTGATATAGGCACGACGAATATCAGCGCGGTAGTTTATGATATAGAAAACAAAAGCTTGGTAAAATCGTATACCGTCGCCCACAATTCTTACGTTTTTGCCGATAATCGATCGGAACAGAGCGTTGCGGTTATTTTGGATACGGCGGAAAAGCTCTTATACCAAATTTTGCAAGCTTTTAGCGGCATTGTCAGCATCGGTTTAACAGGTCAGATGCACGGAATCGTTTATATCGATTCGAACGGAAATCCGCTCTCAAACCTTATAAACTGGCAGGATAAGCGAGCGGACGAGGTTTTAACCGACGGAAAAACGACTTGCGAGAGAATTTTCGAAATTACGGGCGAGAAAATAGCAACGGGCTATGGACTCGCAACCCATTATTATAATATCTGCAACGGCTTGGTGCCGCAAAAAGCGATCGGATTTTGCAGTATAATGGACCTTTTCGGTATGAAAATATGCGGTCTTAAGAGTGCTGTTACGCATACCTCGGTAGCGGCAAGCTTTGGTTTGTTTGATGTTCAAAACAAAGTGTTTATGAAACAAAAGCTCGAATTGCTTGGGATTGATGAATCGTTTTTGCCTGCTGTTACCGATAAATCATTTGTAATCGGTGAATGCAAGGCAATTCCCGTTTCCGTTGCAATCGGAGATAATCAGGCGGCGTTTTTAGGCTCGGTCGCAAATAACGAGGAGAGCGTTCTCGTTAATATCGGAACGGGCTCGCAAATATCTGCCGTAAGCGAATACCGCGCCGTAAACGCGGAATTGGAATTAAGACCGTTTATCGAAGGCAAATACCTTATGTGCGGGTCCGCGCTATGCGGAGGAGCGGCTTATTCTACGCTCGAGGAATTTTTCAGAGCCTATACCGTTGCGGCAGGTATGGAAGAGGCTTCGCAGTACGCTGTTTTGAATAAATTGGCGGCAGATGCTTACGAACGAGGAGATTTGGGGCTTGACGTTGACGTTTCGTTTTTTGGAAAAAGAAGCGATTCTGCGCACAGAGGTTCTATAAAAAGAATCGACCGACTAAATTTCACCCCTGCTAATCTTGCGCTCGGAGTGCTGAAGGGAATGTGCAACGAGCTGTATTCGCTTTACGAAGGCTTCGATGCAAACAAAAAGCATATCGTTGCTTCGGGCGGGGCGGTAAGAAATAACCAGTTATTACGCAAATTAATCGCCGACCGCTTTGGTATGATCGTTTCGGTAAACGAAGTTTGCGAGGAAGCGGCTGTCGGCGCGGCACTTTTTTCGGCGTTTACCGTCGGTCAAATCAAATACGATAACGGATTTTCGGAATATATTAAATGAAAAAGGCGGTGCAGTGATGAATTTAAAGATTTCATTTAGCATAAATAGGCTTCCTTTGTGTTTTGCTTCCTGCAAGAACGGAGCAGAAACACTTGCAATACAAGCGGCAGACGGTATTTTGACCGTTTCGGTGCTTTATGATTTTAACACTTCTCCGCTCAAGCTTTGCGGCGCGGTAACCGAAAACGACCTTGTCGACGTGGTTTTGCTCGAGCATAGAATAGAATTACACGTAAATGGCGAATTAAAGGATGAGGAATGGCCTGCTGGGAACAGATTTTTTGAATTCGGAGATAGCTTTGATTCCGATATCGAAGTTACCGTAACCGAATATTCCGAGCCGATTACAGAGCTTCCGAATATTATTTCAAGCTTTGAAAACGCGGAGGGCTGGTATCCCGGCAACGGCGTTTTTGTCGGCGACTGTATGCCTTACCGCAAAAATGACGAATACCATATTTTATACCTCAAGGACCGCCACCACCACAGCAGTAAATGGACGTTGGGGGCGCATCAGTGGGAACATATCTCGACAAAGGACTTCAAAACCTGGTACGTTCACCCTATGGCTGTGCCGATAACAGAATCCTGGGAGGGCTCTATCTGCACGGGCTCGTGGATCGAACACGAGGGGCGCGAATATCTCTATTATACCGTAAGACGCGACCGTGTGAAGCCTGCGCCCATTTGCCGAAGCGTTTCGGAAGACGGATACCATTTTACAAAGGATAAGAATTTCGGATTCACTATCGCCGATAAATACAATGCGGCTTGCGCAAGAGATCCCAAGGTGGTAAAGGGCGACGACGGACTGTTCCATATGTTCTTAACTACCAAGCTTGTAAAGGAAGATAAGGGCTGTCTTGCTCATTACGTTTCGAAGGATTTGGAAAATTGGGACGAATGTGATACTCCTATCTATATTTCGTCCGATTCAAATCAGCCCGAATGTCCCGATTATTACAAATATAACGGCAAATATTACCTTGTTTTCAGCCTTGAGGGAAAGGCGCATTATATGATTTCCGATAAGCCGTTTTCGGATTTCAAAATGCCCGAAAACCCGATTATCCCCTGTGCGAGAGTGCCGAAGGGCGCGGAATGGCAGGGAAGACTTGTCTTTGCTGGATTCGATATGATCGGCGGATATGCGGGTACGATGACCTTTAAGGCGGCGAAAGCTGCGGAAAACGGCGAATTGATTTTTGAAGAGCTTTGATTTATAGGAGCAAATATGCCAACCGATTATAAAAACAAATATTTTTCTGTTCTCGGCGATTCGATAAGCACCTTCGAGGGTGTCAGCGAGCCCGAATTTGCGGCTTTTTACGATAATTATAATAAGCTTCTCGGCAACATCTATACGCTTGAGCAAACCTGGTGGGGGATTGTTATCGACGCTTTGGGCGGAGAGCTTTTGGTTAATAACTCTATTTCGGGCAGTACTGTTTCTTGGCACCCGAGCTACGAAATACCCTCTTATGCCTGCAGTGACGAAAGATGCTCGTCGCTTTCGAAAGCGGGAATTACGCCCGACGTGATAATGGTCTATATCGGCACGAACGATTGGGGCAGAGGTATAAGGGTTATGCCCGATGAAATCGGCGGTGATGAAAACCCCGCGGTTTTCTCGTCCGCTTACCGTATTATGCTCGAAAAGCTGAAGAAAAACTATCCGAATGCGGAAATATGGTGCTTGAGCCTGGCTGTGAGCTGTTGCACGAGAATGAGCGATTTTGAATTTCCCTATACCTACGGCGGAAAGCATATTTCGGAATACTGCACGGCGATAAAAGACTGCGCGGAGCGATTCGGTTGCCGCTTTATCGATATTTATAACACTGCAACGCCCTACGATACGATAGACGGCTTCCACGCAAATTCCGAAGGAATGCAAGTCCTTGCCGAATTAGTTTTGAAAGAACTGAATATTTAAAAAATCACACCGCCCTGATGCTTAATATCTCGGCGGTGATTTTTTAATATAAACCGTTGGTTGATTGACTTCATACCGCAAACGGTGATACAATACGACAGTTGATTTAATATCGTTTGTGAACGCTTCTTGTCTTGACACTTCGATATTGTTTTGCTAAAATAAAAGAAGCAAATCTAAGAGGGGGGTATTTTATGGTATATTTGAATCGCTTTATATTGCCGAGCGATATTGCCGAAATCAAGGTGATAGAAAACGAAAAGCGCACCTGCTTTAATACCTTCTATCCGTTCAAAATATTTCCTCTTAAAAAACTTCGAACGCTTGAATTCGAAACGGTTACAATGCTTTACGGCGGAAACGGATCGGGAAAGAGCACGCTTTTGAACGTAATGGCGGCAAAGCTGAACTCCGCACGCTTTTCGGATTTTAACGGCGCGCCGTTTTTCGAAAGATTTGTAAATATGTGCGATATCGAATTTTACAGGCGGCCGAATGCAAGCTTCGTTCTTACGAGCGACGACGTTTTCGATTACGTTCTCTCTGCCCGTTCGGTGAACGAGCGTATCGACGAACGGCGCGATGCACTTTTCGACAGATACGCCGAAAAAAAGCGGGAAGCAATGTCAAATCCCGAAATATTGCGCCTGAACGGACTTGACGATTACGAGCGTTGGTCGGAAGCGCGTGAAATTATTTCGCCGAAGCGTTCGCAATCAAGCTATATAAATAAGCGTGTTGCGCCCGAAATAGATCTTTCTTCGAACGGCGAAACGGCAATACGCTATTTTATCGACAGAATCGACAGCGACGCTCTCTATTTTCTCGATGAACCCGAAAACAGTCTTTCGATCGAGCTTCAGATACAGCTTGCCGAATATATCGCGGCTACGGCGAGGGCAACCCGCAGTCAGTTTATTATTGCGACTCATTCACCGGTATTTTTGTCTATGAGCAACGCGAAGATCTATAATCTCGATTCATATCCCGCATCGGTATGCGATTGGACCGAGCTTCCCAACGTGCGTAAATACTTTGATTTCTTTATGCAGCACAGGGACGAATTCGATTAAAACAAGGAGAACATTATGAAAATTTTAAAAATTGACTTTAGCTACTATTATTACCCCGAAAACATCAACTCGCTCGATTCCTTTATCGAATATCTCAATACGACCGATAAGAAATTCATAAAGCTTTTCTGGTTGGACGAGGCAAACTGCGTTGAACCGTATTTTATAAAGGAAGACATAAAGGAGCGTTATTTGAACGTTCATTTACTCAAAATGATATCCGAATCGGTTGGCACCGTTCTGACACGCGCCGAATACGATGAACGCCTCGCCGAAGCGGTCAAAACCAAGTGCCTTGATTGCGTTCACTATACCGAGGATTCCGAGGGCGACAATTTAATCGGACACCGCGAAAAGCTCTCTCTCGACTGTGTATGCTGGAGCTACGAAAAGAAAAAACAATAAACAATGGGATAACAAAATTATGAAGCTTAATAAGATTTTTACATCGTATATGCGTTTTGCCGCAAACAAGGCTATTCGTATTTACGGTTACGGAAGCGGCGAAGCAAAGCTCTGCATTGCAGGTATAGAAGCAACGGTGGTTTCGGAAGGCGACGAATGGTATACCGAACTCCCCGCAATGCAATACGGCGGCCCGTATAGCTTAAAGCTCGAATGCGGCGAAGAATCGACCGAGCTTAACGATATTTATATCGGCGAGGTTTATCTTTTCGCAGGGCAGTCGAATATGCAGTTCAAGCTCGGCGAATCCTCTGCCGATCCTTCCGCTTGCGAAGTAAATCCTCTGCTCAGAATGATCGTTACCGATAAGCTCGAAAACAACGAGCGCTTTACGATAAAAGACGGCTGGATAAAATGTGCCGACGATAATATCGCGGATTGGACCGCGATAGGCTACCACACCGCGCTTGATATTGCGAAAGAAAAGAATATCGCTGTCGGTGTTATTGCCTGCTATCAGGGCGCATCGGTTATCGAAAGCTGGGTAAGAAAGGGCTTGTTTGCCGAAAACGGCATTGTCCTTTCCGATGAAGAAAAATTTATCGACCATTTTGAATATTCCGAATGGAACGGAGAAGGGGATATATATTCCTATGCACTTTCGCAGGTTATTCCGTTTACGCTTTCGGGTGTGGTTTGGTATCAGGGCGAAAGCGATGCGTCGCTTGCCGAATCGCTGGTTTATGGGCAGGAGCTCTCGATTTTGATCGACTATTGGCGAAGTGAATTCAAAAACGAAAGCCTTCCCTTTGTTGTCGTTCAGATCGCCGATTATATCAACCGTGCGACAGAGGCGTGGAGCAATATTCAAAAGGCGCAGTCGGAAATAGAAAATATAAAGAGCAACGTTATAAGCGTTAAATCCGCCGACGTTTGCGAAAGCGATAATATCCATCCGCCCACAAAAATACACCTTTCGCGCCGTATATCCGAAGCACTGGAAAAATTTATATAAAAATCCTTGTTTTGTGATTTTGTCACAGAAAAACACTTTGTTTCGGGGTATAATAAAGTTACAAAAAGGGAAATAAAGCCCGAATAAGTAAAGGAGAAAACAAAATGTCATTGATAAAGGTTAATAAATCCAATTTCGAACAGCTAAAGAACGGCGAAAAGACGGTTCTTCTCGATTTCTATGCCGATTGGTGCGGGCCCTGCCGTATGGTAGCGCCTATTGTCGAACAGATCGCAAACGAAAACCCGCAATATATTGTCGGTAAAATCAACGTTGACGAAGAGCCCGAGCTTGCGCGTCAGTTCGGAATAGTAACTATTCCCACTCTTATAGTGCTCAAAAACGGCGAAATTACCGCAAGAGCAGACCGCGCTGTTCCGAAAGAATCAATTCTTGAAATGTTAAACGCTTAAATACAAGAAAAAAGCAGAGTTAACCCTGCTTTTTTCTTTTGCTTGTATTAATGTTCAACAAAACTTTAACAGAACGAAGGTTTATTGTGTATTATTAATAATACACAAATTTAAAAGGCAAAAAATGTATTAGTCACCAAAATTCGCCTGTTAGCAAAATAAAGTGTTGACAACGTGCTTATTGATAAATATAATCAATAATAGGTGACGAAAGTTAACCGTAACTAAATATTTTGGGAGGCAACACCACCATGAAAGCATTACGCAAGCTATTTCCTATCATTCTGGCGATCCTTCTTGTTACATCGGTATTTTCCGGTGCGCTGCAAGCATCCGCTTTTTATAGCGGACAATGGGTTGGATTCGGCTCTGTAAAGAGCGCATCTGCACGAACCGTCGCAAGCGGACTGGTTTACGATGATATTTACGTAAGCGGTACCTATGGCGGAACACAGCGTTTACAAACCTTAACCTTTAATCCTAAAACAAGTAATTACATTCCGCTCGTTTATACCAAATATTCGGGCTACGGAGATACAACCTATAATTCTGCGATTAAAGCAGAACAAATCGGCTACGACGTAAAGGGCGGTGTGAACGCATCATTCTTTTCGTTTACCGGCGCAAGCTGTAATACCTACGGCGGAGTTAATATATCCGACGGCAAGGTTTTGCAGGGCAGTAACAGCTTCGGTCAAACCTGGATGCTCGCGTTCGATAGCACGGGCAAGGCGGATCTCGTATGGTCGAAGGTCACTTTTTCGATGACGGCAAAGAACGGTGCGTGGAGCGCGCCCGTTGAAAATATCAATATTTGCCCCGAAACGACCTATGCGGGAATTTATTATTACGATGAATTCTGCGGTACCGCTACCGATACAAAGGCGGCGGGCGTAGAAATAGTATTCGAAAAAATCAACAATACCCAGCTTACCGTCGGCGGTACTTTGCAGGGCAGGGTTGTTGCGGTAAGAAGCTCGGTTTCCTCGGGCGGCTCGATCGGAGCGAACCAATTCGTTCTCTATGCTTCGAACAGCTCGTCGTACGCTTCCTCGCTTCGCGGCTTGGTTGTCGGAGATACGGTTAATATTACCGCTACCGAAAACGTCGCGGGAGCAAAGGCTATAATGGAAAACTGCAACAGCGCGTTCGTTACCTATGGTTACCATATCGTTTCCAATGGTCAGAACGTAACCTCCTCGAACGGCTTGGGCGAATCCTTCAATACCCAAAGAGCGCAAAGAAGCGCGATTGGTATCAAGGCAGACGGTACCGTTGTTCTTCTCGCTTCCACGGGCAGAACAAGCTCCTATACGGGCATGACCGTTTATGAATTGGCAGACTATCTCATTTCGCAGGGCTGTGTGACCGCAATCAACCTCGACGGCGGCGGCTCTACTCAAATGACCGTAGAAAATACGAGCGGCGGCTTAACAAGCGTTCTCAGCAGCTCGCGCCGCGTTGCGAACAGCATACTCGTTGTTTCGCGTCCTACCGTATCCTCTTCGGTAAAGAATACTCTTAACAGTCTTTTGAATCAGGCGAAAGCGCTCGTTGCTACCTACGTGCTCACGGGCAATACCTCTTATCTCAATTCCGCAATATCCTATTCGAGCTCTGTTTATAGCTCGTCTACCTCTATGCCGGGCGATTATACAAAAGCGATAATGCGTCTTCAGCAGGGTATCGCGGGAGTGACCAAATCGGGTTACCGCACGGGCATATTCCGCCTCGATTCCGCACAGTCGCTTCGCGCAGAAGCTTCGTCGGGCTCAAGCGCACTCGTATCGCTCCCCGCAGGTAAGAGTCTTACCGTAACCGTCGTTTCGGGTAATTACGGCTATACCAAATATCTCAATACTTGGGGCTGGATCGACCTTACAAAAACTACCGGCTTGGGCGCCGCAGTTAATGAAAAAGCAAATATAACCGCTCCCTCGGTGGTTTATAAAGGACAAAACCTTACCGTAAATTGGAATTCTCCCGCAGGCGCTTCGGGATTCACCTATAAGGTTATCGAGCTTAACGGTCAACCCAATCCCGGAAGCGACAGCGAAGGAAACAATGCAATCGTACTCGCCTCGGGCGATACCACCAATTCGTTGAGCGTTACTATTCCCGCATCCTCGCGTACGGACGGAAAATGGATCAAGGTTGCCGTATGTGTCGAATACCCCGCGGGCAGTGCGTGGAACACCGCGTATATACAGACCTCGCACCTTCCTTTTACCGACGTTTCGGTTGAATATTGGGGCTACAACGCGATCAAGCACTCCTATCAGAAGGGCTACTTCGCGGGTACCTCCGAAACCGAGTTCACCCCCAACGGAACGATGACCCGTGCGATGCTCGCAATGGTCGTACACCGTATGGCAGGCAGAGAAGCGGTAACGATCGATCTTCCCTTTACCGACGTTTCCGCTACCGCTTGGTACCGCGAAGGCGTTGCTTGGTGCTATGCCAACGATATAGTAACGGGCACCTCGGCTACTACCTTCTCGCCCGATGCAAACATCACTCGCGAGCAAGCCGCGGTATTCCTTTACCGACTTGCAAACCATCTCGGCTACGATACGACCGTGCGCGATCTTACCGTTGCGGATTCCTTTGCGGATTCTTCGGAAATAAGCGCTTATGCGAAAACCGCAATGGCGTGGGTGGTCGAAAAGGGCATAATGGGCGGAAGCGATAACCGACTTACCCCCAAGGGCAATGCAACCCGCGTTCAGATAGCGCAAATGCTTTGCAATTTCGATAACGTTTTCGGAAGATAATACAAGATAAAAAAAGAGAACCCGACTTTTAAAATCGGGTTCTCTTTACTATTTTGCAAGCTCACGAAGCCTGTTACGGTCGAGTATTTTAACACCCCTGCGCGAAAGCTCCACTATGCCTTCGTTCGAGAAATATTTAAGCATGCGCGAAACGACCTCGCGTGCAGAGCCCATATATTTCGCTATCTGCTCGTGGGTGAGAGGGATATTGTCGCTTCCGATGCGCGCCGATTCGTCATAAAGAAAAATCGCCAAGCGCTTGTCCATACTCATAAAAAGTATTTGCTGCATAACCCACATAACGTCGGAAAACCTTGTGACCGCCGTTTCGAGCGAGAATATTTTCACTTCGGGGTTGCTGTCCGACACCGCGGCAAATGCGTGCCCGCCGATAATATAGCATTCGCTGTCCTCTTCGGCATCGATAAAAATATCAAATGTTATGCTTTGCAAAACGCAGGAAGCCGCAAGCATGCACATTTCGCCCGAATGCAGACGGTAAAGAGTAATATCCTTGCCCTCGTCAGACATTATATATACCCGCAGACAGCCCGATTTGACGATAAACACACCCGTGCATTCGCTGCTGTCGTGTATCTGTACGCCCTTTTTATAGCTTTTCGCAACTGTGCTTGAACAAAGCGAATCGCGTTCGGATTTGTCAAGCCGCTCCCAAAAAGGAAAAGCTTTGCGGAACACCTCTTCGTGAATACATTCCGACATATCGCACACCTCCGTTTTTTCTTTATTCTACACTTCGCAAATCCCTATGTCAATTAAAAAATGTGATGAGGTCACGGAAAACGGAAAATAATAATGATAAAATGAAGAAAAAAGGAGATAAAAAATGGAACGCATTTACGATACGATAATAATCGGCGGCGGCCCTGCGGG
>JAZTXJ010000049.1:0-15268 GCA_045636285.1 Eubacteriales bacterium | reverse complement strand
GAGAAAACCACCTCGGGGTTCGAATTGTGACGGCTTTTTGACACTTTTTCGGTCACTTGAAAAAGCTTTCGAACTGTGATATAATTGTTTTATAAGAATTTTACGTTCTGCGGAACAAAAAAGTGACCGCTCGTCCCTTTGGCCTTGCAAAAGCCGTGCATTTTTCTCGGAAAGGGCAACAAAGTGGTCCCTTTTGGGCTGAAATTTGCGGAAATTAGGGACGTAGAGGGACGTGGAGAGATGCTTTTTACAGCTTCTCGAAATCAGTTTGTGGGAAACCACACGAGGGTTCGAATCCCTCCCTCTGCGCCAAATGCGGTTTCAGACCGCGAAAGAAGCCGCAGGACTTAGGTGTTCTGCGGCTTTTTCACAGAGTGAGGAGGTTAATTTTAAGTATGGCCATAAACAACAATGAGAAAAAAACTTCCCAAAAGCATGAAAAGCCAGTTGTTGCTTTTTGGAACAAACATCGTAAAGATATTCTTATTGCAACTGGTGTAATAGGAGCTATTGGCACCACTGTTTTGACTATTTTAGGTGTAAAATACTATTGGAATTCTTCGGCATTTGAAAGATGGTTTAAAAAAGCACCTTTGGACGAGTTAAAGACTGTACGTGATAATATTCATTCCGAATATATGAAACATACGGTTAATGACGAATATCGTCAATCATTATGGAATTTGTTACCTCGGTTAGATAAAAAAATCAGCGAGATTGAATGGGCAGGAAAAACACCTACGGGTCCTTCTTATCATCGTGAACACGGATATAATTTATACAAACCTGATTAAAATATCATTACCTGTATTAACGATTATTTGATTTTAGAAAGGGGTAACTTATATGAATGGCGAAATTGAACAGATGAGTAGCATTGTACTAAGTGCAAGAAAAGCTCTGTATGAAAACAATAGTATTGATTTTGTTCCGAGCGAATACGTTTTATCTATAAAGTTTGTATTTGCGCCTAAACTCTTTTCTCACAAAAAAATCGAAGCTCATTCGGTTGACACTTGGTTTGACCTATGCAAGAAACGAGGTTTAGAAGATATCAAATTCACCATCCCTACCGCGACAAACCAGAGGCATTTGTTGGGATTTTCTAACACCTCACAAGGCGTCATTTTATGTTTCTGGAATAATGGTAAAGCTTCTTATTTTTATCCTATGTGGGAGTTTGATAGAGAACAAAACGGTTGGGAAATTGTCTATAGAGAACAACGCAGAATAAATGTGAACAAGGAGAAATTATCATTTGTTTATTGTAAGGATGCATTTATTGAAGTGCTATCTGATATTGGTAAATTTGCAGCAGATATAGGTTTCCCTTATTTTTCTGATCTTTTTCAAAAAGCGCACCAAGCATTACTAAATGACGCCTGTATAGAAATAGTTGATGTACCAAAGCAACTACCTAACGAATTCAAAGGTATTTACTATGCAGTTAAAACTTCTGATGTTTTTGGTGCGATGGGATCGTGGAATGATTCTCCACCGTGTTATGCTCATGAAATGGGACTCGATAAAGAATACAACAGTTTATCAGACCGCTTGTTGCAACAAATAAGATATCATTTGATGTACGTTACCAATGAATGTTGGAAAAAAACTGAAGTATAGTTTTGTACAGCCGGATATAAATACATTAAGGGGTGAACCAATCGTTCACCCCTTTAGTTATTCTATCTTCGCCCCAACGCCTTACTCATCGCAGCGCCTGTGTCTGCCTTGCTGACGGCATCAATGCGGCTATAAATGTTATCGGTCGTTCCTATATCGTTGTGTCCGAGCCATCTCCCAAACGAAAAAAAGACTGACCTTACGGGCAGTCTTTTTTTATTATTTTATCCGAGCATCCATTTCAAGACGTACTGGATATATTCGTCCCAGAATTCCCAAGTGTGCGAGCCCTTGGATTCGCGGTAGGTGAAATCGTAGCCGCATTCATTGAGCTTTTCGCATACCGGACGTACGTTATTATAAAGGAAGTCGTCGGTTCCGATACCGATATACACGCGGGGGCGGTTCGGTTCGTTCTTTTTGGATTCGCAAAGATAAAGCAGGTCGTCCTCGTTCGGAATGTTTATATCATCACCGAAAATGGGGCGGAACGCGCTGTTGAATCCTTCGAGCGATTTAATATCGCCGCAGGGCGAAAGACCCGCGCACGCCGCGAAGGAGCCGCATTCGCGCAGACCGATCTTTAAGGCACCGTAGCCGCCCATCGAAAGTCCTGCGATAAAATTGTCCTCCTGCTTTGCCGAAATGTTGAAATATTCACGGATAACCTTGGGGAGCTCTTTTGCGATATGGGTATAGTAAGCCAAGCCGTGCTTCATATCCGAATAAAAGCTTCTGTCGGCGCGCGGCATAACGACACAGATGCCGTAGTAGGTCGCATAGCGCTCGATAGAGGTTCTGCGAAGCCATATCGTATGGTCGTCGCTCAATCCGTGAAGCAGGTATAGGCATTTATAGGGCCCTGCCTGAACGTTGCTGTCTATACCGATTTCGCCGTAATTTCCCTTTTGGGGCATTACCACCAGCGCTTCGGTTTGCATTCCCAAAGCTTCGCTGTAAAAATTAAGAGTTATAAGCGCCATAGGTATTATCCTTTCGAATTATTTTACTTCGATTTCGACGGTGCAGAGCTCGGAATCGCCTAAGCCCATATTATAGGTATAGGTAAACGAGGTAGTACCCTTGAAGTCTTTATCGGGGTAGAAGACAAAGCTGCCGTCGTTTGCGAGCGTAACGGTACCGCCGTTTGCAGAAGATGCTATATCGAAGCTGTATCCCGCGGGAACTTCTTCCATAAGAGCTCCGCTGATAACTTCGCCTGCTTCGCCGCTGAACGAAATGGTTTCGAGCGCTTCGGGCTTCGCGGGGAGCGTGCCCTTAATAAACATATAGGTATAATCGTATATCTTTCTTATCTTTTCGTCCTTCGACTGCGATGCGGTGTAGTATATCGTTATTTCCTGATAATACATGTGAACGCAATCGGTCATATATCCGTATCTCGCGCCTGCGGAGAGGTATTCGAGATAGCGGCGGTAAAGCTTTTCGTTCTTAAGCGAATCGTAGCCGATTTCTATTTCGATACCCATACCGAAATACTTTGCAATCTCTGCCGCGTTTTCCATACGGGAGTCGAGAACGTCCTCGCGGAACACGTAACCGGGCTGCATACAAGCAACGTCGAAGCCGTGATCCTGCCAGCTGTCAACACCGGGAGCGCAGTACCAGGGAATCCAATAGAAGTCGAGTCCCTTGCTGTGAACGAAGTCACTTATGCTCTTTACGAGCTTAACCTCGTTATTTTCGTCGTAAACGCCTTCGTCGAACCAATAGTAAGCAACAAGCTCGATGTTTTTGAAGTCATACTGGTTGTATTTTTCTTCGAACATCGCGATCTGATCCTTGATAGCGTTAATACGCTTCTGCAAATCGGAATCGTCGGGATATGCCTGATATACCGCAACGGTCAAGCCGTATTTGAAGTCCTCGTCCAAGCCGAGCGCTTCCTTTACCTTGCCTGCGGTTTCTTCGAGCGCGAGAATATTTTCGCCTTCGGTGAACAGGTCGTTTACAACCCATTCCATATCTGCCTGAGTATAGCCCTGACTGCCGCTTGTGCCGGAGGGGAATCCGCCGCTCAACAAGAAGAGGAAGCTATCGAACATGGTGTCCTTAATGTTGCCCTCGGTATCTACGTATGCGAGGTAAGGAAGAAGGGTTTTTTCGGTATATCCGTCGAGCGATTTGCCGTGATAAAGCAGGCAGAGGTCCTTTGCGCCGTTGAGAATGCTTTCATCGGGCTTGTAGTAGCCGAGTGCGGCTTCTTCCTTGGTCTTGAGTCCGCTTTCCGCAAGCGATTTCGCGCCGGAAACCGAGGTGGTGCCCCAAGCCTCGAGCTCGCCTATACCTACCCAGTTGGAAGTCAACATATAGAAGCAGATATATCTTGCCGCAACGGTCTTTTTGAGCTTAAGGCTGACGTCTACCAAGCAGATATCGCTTTGGGGGTTGACGTCTGCCGAGCCTGCGCTGTACCAGTGTTCGCTGTCGTCGGAGAGATAAACGAAAATCTTATAGGGTGCCGCAACGCCCCAAGGCATGTGGTGGGTGAACTGTGCGGTAAATTCCGAAACAGCCGCAACGTCGCCCAAATCGTAATAGATTTCGATAGGAGCCGAGGAGCTCTGGAATTTGAAGAACTGACCGTTATGAATATCGTTTACGGCCGCCTTTTTGCCGTCGGTAAGCACGGGAGACTCGGGGGTGGAAAGGTTGGTTGCGGTCGAGCCGGTAATATGTTCGGGGATAAATACCTGCTGGGGCTTGCCGTTGATAAGGTTTACCCTTTTATTGGAAACGCTTTCGAAGGGGGTCTTTTCGGTGGTGAACTTCAACGGTTCGAACCAAGATCCTCTGTCGCTCATTTCGCTGCAAGCGTAAACCGATGCCTCTTCGAGTATAAAGCCCTTGGAGGGAGTCGCTTCGAGAGTGAATTTAACGTATCTTGCCGAAACGGTATTTTCGAGCATAAGCGGGTAATCATATACGCTCTGTCCCGAGAAAACGCCGAAAACTCTGCCGATGTCGGTATAGGTATTGCCGTCGGAGCTTATCGAATAGGTTACTGCAACGGGCATATAGCGTTCGGTAATGTTGCTTGCATAGCAGGTAAGACGGAATTCGCAGAGCTTATTCTTCTCTTCGCCCAAATCGACGATTACCGATATAGGCTTTTCTTCGGATTTATAGCCGATCCAGTTGCCCTGACCGTAAATTTTGGAGTTGGAGCCGTCGGTAAGGTATTTGCTCTTATCGTTATAGCCGGGAAGCAATTCGCCGTCGGTGGTGTATTCACAGCCCTGGCTTACAAGAGCAAGGTGATCGCCGCTTACAGCTTCGCCGTTCGGAGTAAATGCAACGGTGCCGAGCTTATCGTAAGCGTCCTTAACGAGGTTCGAATATTTTTCATTGGGAGAAACGTCGGATTCGCTGTCTGCGATAATGCTGAGCTCGTCCAAGAAGAGCCAGGTATTACTCTTTTCGACAACAAGTCTTACGTGGCTTGCGGTTAAATAATATTCCGAGTCAAAAACCGCTTCGAGTCTATCGCCGTATACGTATTCGGGAAGAACCATTTCGCCGACCTTCTGGAACTTTTTGCCGTCCTGCGAAACGAGAACTCTTACTTTCTTGGGCGGTGCGATGCCCGCGTCCACGGTAGAAAGGTAACCCAACGTGATCTTGTAGATCTTTTCGTTGGTGCTGCCGAGATCTATCGTAATCGTAAGGTTGCCGGCGCCGTTAAAGCCTGCATAAGCGGAATTGGTATATTCGCCGCTTCCGACAGGTGCGGTAATGCCGTTGGTCAGCTCGGAATTATAAACGTCGGGATACTCCTCGTTTGCGGGAGCAGACGTTTTATAGGGTTTACCTGCGCTGATTTCGGTAGAAAACTTGGGGTTTTCCACACGTACGAGTGTTTGGGTTTCGCTCACCTCCGCAGAAGCCTCTGCGGATTCAGGCGCGCTGTTTTCATCGGTTGACGTACAGCCCGCAAGCAAGGGGAGCAGCATTGCCGCAAGAAGAATCAATGCGACAAAAGGGAAATACGCTTTTTTCATTTGATTTTCCTCCATTTATGGTGATTTTTTATTTTCAATCGTTACGCTTTATCGCTTTTACGATAATATACGCCGCACCGAGCGCCGCCGCGATACCCGCGCCGAGCGCGATTTTCTTTTTGTGCTTTTTAAAAAAGCGTACGGCTTTTGTCTGTATCGGCTCTTCGAATTCGCCGCAATCGCAATCGAATCCGAGCTCTTCGGCTTCGTTTTCAAGCCAATCCTGCGCTTCTTCGCAAGCGCATTCCGCTTCGGTGCACGCTTGTGCGGATTCTTCGCAGGTGCAGGCTTCCTCGGTTACTTCCTCGGTTACTTCCTCTTTAACCTCGTCCGCCGCTACAAAATCGGCTTCGGTAAGGGTGCCCTTTATAAATTTATACAGCTTTTCGTAAAGAACGCGCATCGAATCCTCTTTCGAAACGGCACAGTTGTAAAATACACCCGGACCCGCCGCCTGATAATAGGTATGCACCGTTTCGGTCATCATACCGTTACGCATGCAGGCAAGCATATATTCATCGAAAAGGCGCGAATAGTGCTCACGCGTTTCGGGATTGTTAACGCCGTGGTGTACCTCAAGCTCGACACCGAAGCCGTATTTTTTGCAAAGGCTTGTGAAATCGAGCATCATTTCCTGCGGGTTCTTCGCAAGAACGTTCTGGAAGGAAATGCCGGGCTGCATAGTCGTGCAATCGAACCCTACGCGCTCTGCCTTTTCGCTTCCCCCTGCCTGAAAATAGGGTATGTGAACGCATTTATAACCGCGCTTGTGCAGATTTTCGACACAGTGCACGGCGAAATATTCCTCGTTATCGCGCGCCGCGCGTGAGAGCGATTCGTTGTTCCAGAACCAGCCGTCGATAACTATATTTTCGAAATGCTCGGATTCGAACCTTCTCGTAACAATATCCACAAACGCCGCATACGCTTCGATACAGTCGTCGTCGGTAAGGAGCTTTTCTTCTATTCCGTCGCCGTTAAGGTCGCCGAACGGTTCGTTCGAAACCTTCGGCACGGGCGCGGTAAGATATACCTTGTGCTTGTAATCCTTATCGAGCGAAAGCGCGGACTTGACCTCGGCAACCGCTTCGTCAAGCGCTTTAAGGTTCTGTCCTTCGGCAAAAAGCTCTTCGATTATATATTCCCAGTCGGAAAGCTTCGAGGGCGCGCCGTGATAACCGAGCGAGCCGCCCGAGGGACAGCGTCCCTGAACGGTAAGAAGCATTACCGCATCGAACATCGTGTCGATCGGTCTGCCCTCGCGGTCGATATACGCGATATAGGGGATAAAATCATCTTTTCTTATTTTTGCGACACGCTCGTTTTCGGGCCAATAGCCGAAATAAAGCAGAGGTATATCGTACACCCCGCCCAAGCTTTCGCGGTCGGCATATTTGTTTTTGCAGGGCTGTGAAACGGCTTCTCCGCAAAGCGCCGCTTCGCTTCCGTCGCATTCCCTGCCGAGAACGCGTATTTCATCGCAAAATACGTTTACCTCTACCCCGAAAACAAATCTTGCATAACGCGCCTTTACCGCACGGTCGAGCGTTTGCGAATAAACCGCGCGCACCTGCATCGCAAACGATGCGGGATAGGGCGATTCGGCTCTTGCGACACGGTAAAAATCGATTCCGTTTTCCGAAAGCTCGTATTCGACGTATTCGGGCGAATAAATACCCATATTTTTATCGTGTATGAACCCTATTTCGAACCCCGAAACAGCGAATTCGCCTTCTAAATCGACAGTAAGGCTTCTGCCCATTCCGCGATAAAAGTGAGCCCAATCGCCGCCGTAACAGCTCGAAGGGTCGCCCGTTTGTCCGTCGGTGAGCATATCCTTGCTTCCCTTTTCGACAGAAGCATAGCAGTTTTCGATAGGAACAAGGGTTTTGATTTTTACCTCTTTATTAAGCGCGAGGTTTTTAGCTTCCATATTTAACACCTACCTTTTCGCCGTACAGCACGGTCGTTTCGGTTTCTTGCTTGCTGTTTTCGGCTATATCGTTATCTATCGCAACAGTTTCTTTTTTATAAAGCAAAACTATCGTCGAGCCGCCAAACGAAAAATATCCCTTTTCTTCCCCGCGCTTAAAGCTTTCGCGGTGGGTATTGTTGATTTTTCCGACCATCATCGCGCCGACCTCGATATACGCAACCCTTCCGAAGCCTTCGGTTTCGAGCAGAGTCAGCTCGCGGCAGTTTTTGCCGTAAACGTCGTATTTTTCGAGCGCGACGGGATTAACGGTGTGGTAAATCCCCTTTATGAAGCGGTGCGAAAGCTCGCGTCCGCTGTCGGGATAGCAGTAACGGTGGTAATTATCGACTGTAAGGCGGTAAACGAAGCATTTTCCACCGTAAAATTCGCGTGCGAGCTCCTCATCTCCGCCGAGAAGCGTTTTTATACTGTAATCACAGCCCTTTATTCTGTAAACCGAATCCTCGCCTATATCGTATACGGTGAGCTTCGAATCGGCAGGCGCGATAAGCGCGCTTTCGTCCATACAAACGTCACGCGCGCCGTTTGCAAGCTTGCGGGTGAAGAAATCGTTGAACGAGCAAAATTCGCGTTGCTCGTAATCGTTCATATCGATTCGGTTTTCCTCGATAAGCCTTTTTATTCTCGGCTTCGAAAAGCGCGATTCCATATAAAGCCTGCCGAGCTCGGAAATAAATTTGCGTGTTAAAAGCTTGGTTACAAATCGCCCGAAGGCGTTTTTATACAAAAAGTCAAGCGCGCCCCCTTGTGCGCTGTCGTGGGCAATTATATTTCCCGATCTGTCCTTTATCATAATTCCTTACCTCCAGAGAATGCTTTGACTATCCGAAAATAAAGCGTATTGCTTGCTCCGCTGCCGCGCGGCTTGTTATAAGCGAAATATCTCTTCGCATTTTCGCACTGCCCGAAAAGCCCTTGCAGTACTGCAAAATATGGTGTCTGAATTCGCGTATTCCGTTTAATCCCTTTTCGGAAATAACGCTATCGAGCTGTATCATCAAAAGCTCGCGCTTTTCGCTGTTGGTCGGTTCGGAGTATTCCGTTCCCTCCAAGCCCGCCTTTATTTCGGAAAACACCCACGGCGAGCCGTAAGCACCGCGCCCTATCATAACACCGTCACAGCCGGTTTCTTCCTTCATTCGAACAAAATCCGAATAGGAAGCAACGTCACCGTTGCCGATAACGGGAATTTTCACGCTTTGCTTTACCTTTTTTATTATTTCTCTGTCCGCAAGCCCCGAATACATCTGCAAGCGGGTTCTGCCGTGAACGAAAACCGCGCTCGCACCGCCCGATTCGCAGGCAAGCGCGACCTCTATTGCCCTTTCGGGATATTCGTCGTCGCACGCCTTTCGGAATTTTGCGGTTACGGGAACGCTCACCGCCGAAGAAACGGCTTTTACTATCCGTTCGCAGAGCTGCGGGTCGCGCATGAGCGCACTTCCCTCTCCGTTTTTATAAAGCTTGGGCACGGGACAGCCCATATTTATATCGATATAATCGGGCGAAAAGCGCATCATAAGCCTTGCGGCGTTTGCCATTATTTCGGGGTCGCTTCCGAATATCTGTATCGCGGCGATACGCTCGTCGGGATAAACCCTTGCCAAGCCGTCGGTCTTTTTATCGCCGTAAAACGCACCCTTCGCGCTTATAAGCTCGCTCGTGACACCCTCTGCCCCGCATTTAACGCACAGCGAGCGGAAGGGGTGGTCGGTTATGCCCGCCATCGGAGCAAGAAACAGCCCGTGGCGGAATTCTATGTTTCCTATTTTCATATCAGTTTACAGTCTTTCCGCTTTCGTTCCTTTGAAGAAATATGTCAGCCTGCGCGAAAACAGGTGCATATTCGGGATTTTCGCGGTCCTCAAGTATCGATTTCACAACGGCTTCGGTTTCGGAAAGCAGGGTAATATCTCCGATACCCGCGCAGGCAAACGAAAATTCGCCGCTTTGTCTTTCGCCGAAGAAGTCACCGGGTCCGCGGCGTTCGAGGTCTGCTTCGGCAACCTTAAAGCCGTCAGACGTATCGCGCATTATCGCAAGACGCTCTGCGCTTTCATCGTTACCGCCGCCCTGCACGAGTATGCAAACCGAGCGCTTACTGCCGCGCCCGATACGTCCGCGAAGCTGGTGAAGCTGTGAAAGCCCGAAGCATTCCGCGTTTTCGATAACCATAACAGTCGCTTCGGGTACGTCTACTCCGACCTCGATAACGGTGGTGGAAACGAGTATTTTCGTCGCGCCGGAAGCGAAGTCCGCCATAACCCTTGCCTTTTCCGCAGGCTTCATTCTGCCGTGCAGAAGTCCCATGGGTATCCCCTCGAACACGCCCTCGGCAAGCTCCTTGAAATAGCCCTCTGCCGCGCGTCTTCCTTCGGGGGTTTCTTCGCTTTCCTCGATAAGCGGACAAACGATATAAGCTCTTCCGCCATCGGCAATTTCTTCTTTTATAAACGAATGTATGCTTCTGCTTTCGCCTTTTCTTGCAACGCGCGTTTCGATTTTCTGCCTGCCGGGCGGCAGCTCGTCGAGCAGAGAAACGTCGAGGTCGCCGAATATTATAAGCGAAAGCGAGCGCGGGATCGGCGTTGCCGACATAACGAGTATGTGTGCTCTGCGCCCGTCACGTTCGCTTTTATCGAGCAGTGCCTTGCGTTGCTTTACGCCGAATCGGTGCTGTTCATCGACAACGGCGAGCGCAAGATTTTTGAATTTGGTGTTATCGGTAATAAGCGCGTGGGTACCGACGGCAATATCGATACTGCCGTCAGCCAAGCCTTCGCGCACACGGCGCTTTTCAGCCGCGGGCAAGCCCGAAACCAAAAGCTCGGTTCTTATTCCGAAGGGGGATAAAAATTTATCGAGTGTTTTTTTGTGCTGTGCGGCAAGTATTTCGGTCGGTGCCATCATACAAGCCTGAAATCCGTTCTTCACACAAAGATAGAGCGCGCTTGCCGCAACCGCGGTTTTTCCGCTTCCGACGTCGCCCTGAACGAGCCGCGCCATAGGTATATCCTTTTCGAGATCGGCAAAAATTTCCTTCACCGCTCTTTTTTGTGCGCCCGTAAGCTCAAAGGGCAGACCCTCGAAAAAGTGCCTTATCCCGCAGTTTTTAAGTGTGAGCCTGTTCGCGTTTCCCTTTTCTACCGCCCGCCTCATCGAAGCAAGCGCAAGGCGGAACACCGTTATTTCGGTAAAAGCCTGCGTGCGCCTCGCCTTTGCGAGCGAAATTTTATCGTTCGGGCAGTGCATAAGCCTTACCGCTTCGCCGCGCGTGAGCAAGCCGTTTGAATCACGCAAGCTCTTTGGCAGTATTTCGGGAAGCGTTTCGCAAAGCGGAAGCACCTCTTTTACTGCCGAGCTTATCGCCTTTTGTGTGAGGGGCGGGGATATTTTATATATCGGAACGTAATAAGGAAGAATCGTGTTCGGCAAAATCGGTTCCAATTTGGGCGAAACCATTTCTCTGCCGTAAAGCCCGATTTTCATTCTTCCGTAAACGCGGAACCGCCTGCCCTTTGTGAGCGATTTTGCAAGAAAGGGCATATTGAAGAAGACAAGCTCCATAACCGAGCTTTCGTCCTCGACCAAGGTGCGAAAAACGCTCAGCTTCCCCCGTACGATACGCACGGCAGAGGTTTCGCGCACGGTGATTTCGAGCGCGCATATTTCGCCGTCTATGGTTTGCGTTATCGGAACCACTTTTCCGCGTTCCTCATAAGCGCGCGGATAAAAGCCAAGCAGGTCGCCCGCCGTTTCGATACCAAGCTTCGAAAACGCGGCGGCTCTTGCTTCGCCTATTCCCTTTATATACTTTACGGGAGTTTTATCCGTGAGCCTTATCGCCATTTTATACCTGTTTTATGAATATTTCGCTGTATTTTGCATTTATATCGGCAAGTGCTTCTTTTTCGCGGTTGCCGTGGGTGAGTATAAATATCTGGTGCTTTTTCGCCGCCTCGTTAAGCGCGCCCGACATCATACGCAGACGGTTATCGTCCATACGCACGAACGCATCGTCGAGCAGTATCGGAACACCGCACCCGCCGAAAAGCATATCTGCAAGCGCCAGCCTGAGCGAAAGATAAGCGCTGTCGCGCGTGCCCGCAGAAAGATAATCACAGCTTCTTCGCATATCCTCGCCAAAGCTCATCGAAAGCTTTGTATCGATTTCAAAAGCAGAATACTTTCCGCCCGTTGCGGCACTGAAATATTCGTCGGCACGCTCGCCGATACGGGGCGCGACCATGCTCTTCATATAATCCGCGGCGTCCTCAATCGCCTTGACCGCGGTTTCATACGCCTTGTGCTTCGCTTCGAGCTCGTTTATGCGCGCGTTGAGCGAATCGCGCTTGCCCACCAGAACGGCAGGGTCGCCGCACTTCGCTTCGAGCGTTGCAAGCGTAAGCTCGTCTGCACGGTTGAGCTCCGAAAGCTTATAGTGCTTATCGCTGTAAAAGCGGATTTCCAAATCGACCTTCGCTTTATCGCGTTCGGGCGGTTCGGCGCCGCGTGCTTCTTCTGCAAGCGCGTTTATATCGACACCCTTTGTCGCGTTATCGAGCTCTTCCTTCTTCGCACGCCAGACGGCAAGCTTTTCGCCGCTTTCGGAGGAAAGACGGAGTATTAGCTGAAGCCGTTCCTCGTAATTGCCCTCTGCAACGTCGGTATATCTGCCGATACCCTCGTCAAGCTCGCGCTTTAATATCGCGCATTTTGTTTTACATTCGCCGTATTCGCCTTCAAGCATTTCTGCCTTGCGTGCGGCTTCGTTGATCTGCTTTTCCAAAGCGGGCAGAGCGATAACCGCCTTTTCCATTTCGCCCGCGCCTTTAAAGCCTATTTCACGCGCAAATCCCGCAGGCTTTGCCATTATAACCGCGCCGAAAACCGCGGCAAACACGCCCGCAACCGCGATTATTATACCAAGTCCCATCGTACCCGCGTCGGCAAGCGAGGTTATAACCCCCGCAACGACCAGCACAGCCGCCGCCAAAAAGAGTATTTTCGAGCCTTTTTTCGAGCTTTTTAAAAGCTTTTCAGCCTTTTTCGCATTTTCGGGGGTGATTTTCGCTTCTTCGATAAGCGCATCGCGCGCTTCGCACGCTTCGTTAAGCTCGCGTTCGGTTTTTTCGCATTCGCGGCAGACCGCAACGTATTCGGTGTTTTTCGCATACAGCGCCGAAAAAGCCGCGCCGTCGTCGCGTTGCTTCAAGCCTGCCGATGCAGACTCATATTCGCCGCGCGCGTTTTTTTCCTCGAGCGCAAGACGGTTTATATTGCGAAGCCTTGTGAGAGCATCGTATTTTTCGATATTTCTGCGTTCTTCGTTCAATATTTCGAGCTGTTCTGCGGCAGAAGCCATATCTGCGGAACGCTTTTTGATTTCGCCCCCGACACGTTCAACCTCCTTACGAACGGCGGTTGCTTCGGTAATCGCTTCCTCAAGCGCGTCGCGTTCCTTTTCCGCCTTCGGAATAAGTCCGCTTCCGAGCCTGCCCTTTAGCTCGTTTTTGCATTCGTTGAGCTTCGAAATCGCCTTTTTTGTGCTCACCTGCTCGTCCGCGCTTATTGCGATATTACGCAATCTGTCGGCAAGAATTTCGTCCTTGCTTTGCGGAGTCGTGAGCTGACGGAAGAACAGCGTTCTCGCAAAAACCTCTTCCGAAACGCCGAAGAAAACCTCGCCCGCGGTTTCGCCGATAAATTCGGCTTTGCCCGTTGAGTAGTTAATAATTTCGGCGGTTTCCTTGCCCGAAGCAAGACAGCGGCGATGTACCGTGTATTTCGTTCCGTCGGCGGTGACGGTTATACTGCCCTCGCATATTTCGCCGTCCCACGGTGTATAGAGCTTGCGTTCGTTTTCCGAAAGGGTTTGCATTCTCGCGCCGACAAAGCCGTAAAATACGAATTTCATGAACGCCGCAAGCGTGCTTTTTCCGCTTTCGTTCGGCGCAGAAAGGATATTTATTCCCTTTTCGGCGGAAACGCATACGTTTTTGAGCTTACCGAACGAAGCTATTTCGATTTTTTCGATATTCACGTTCACGCGCGTTCACCTCCTTTATCGTAATCGGCGACGCTTCTGTCCTCAAGCGCGGCAATGCCGTATTTAAGCGCAAGCGCACAGATACGGTATTCCTCGCTTTCGTTATCGAGCGTGCTCATCTGTTCGAGCATCTTCCGCACGAAAATGCCCTTTAAGGTATTGCTCTGCTCGAGCTCGCCCAAATCGGGCGCGACAAAGGTTTTATCGATAATTTCTATATAATAAGGGTATTCGCACCCTCTGCCTATTTCGTTCGGGAGAATAACGAACGCGCTCTTTACCTCGCCGACAAGAGTTAAGCGGAGTGCGGTATCTTCGGTGTACTGTCTTATAGAATTGCGGATCATATCGAGTGCTTCGAGCTTTTCCTTCGCGCCCGAAATATCCGCAGTCGCAAGCTCGTAGCGCGATTTCGAAAAGCGCTTGATCTGAATATCGGCTTTGCCCTTTTCGAGCGTGCCGAACATTGCGCCCTTATATCCGAGCTCATCGAAGCCTCTGCCCTCGATACAGCCGGGATAAGCGTAATAAACGCCGTTTTCGTTTTGAAGCCCCGTCGGCTTATGAATATGACCGAGCGCGATATAATCGAACCCCGAATTTGCAATTTCCTGCTTGCTTATCGGTCCGGTTGCGCTTCCGCCGCTCATATCGCCGTGGCAGACGAGTATGTTTATACGGCTTTTATCCTTAATGCTCCAGCCCGCGACGGGAGAGGAAAGATAGTTCTTCCCCGTGAACGCAAAGCCGTAAACGTCTACCCCCAAATCGTCAAGACGAACGCATTCTCTTTCGCTTCCGAATATATGAACGTTTTCGGGGAAATCCGCGGTTGCATAGACCGAGCTCGGTGTGAGCGGATCGTGATTGCCGGGCGAGATAAATATTTTCATATCGCCGCATTTTGCAAATTCGCGCAGTAAAAGCTCGCGCGTGTCACGCGTGATATATTCGCTGTCAAAAAGGTCGCCGCTGATTATAAATATATCCGCCCTTTTCTCGCGCGCATACATAAGCGCAGAGGTAAACGCCCCTCTCAGCTCGGTACGGCGCTTTTCCGCTTCACGCGGGGAATAAAGCGAAAAGGGTGAATCGAGATGTATATCCGCGCAATGAAATATCTTTACCATTTTCAATACCTCTATATATGAATTAACGCGCTCATCGTGCCGCGGTTTACTCCGCTCAGACGGTGCGAAAAGAAGTGGTTCGGGTTACATTTCGTGCAAACGTCAAGCCGCGATATATTTTCTTCCCTTATCCCCGCTTCAAGCAGTATGAATTCGTTCGCATAATTAAGGTCGAGCATGTATTTTTCGCCCTTCGGGGTGAAAAACGCAGAATATTCGGGATTCTTCGCAACAAATTCGCCATAGGTTTCGCTTCCCACCTCGTAACAGCATTTTCCGATACAAGGTCCTATCGCGCAGATAATATCCTCGCGCCGTGCGCCGTTTTGCACCATAAGCTCCACTGCGTTTTTGGTGATTCCGCCCACCGTTCCGCGCCAGCCCGCGTGGACTGCACCGCAAACGGTTTTCGATTTATCGCAAAGCAGAACGGGAACGCAATCGGCAG
>JAZTXJ010000048.1:0-8647 GCA_045636285.1 Eubacteriales bacterium | reverse complement strand
CAAGGTCATCAAAGAGATTCCTTTCTCCAAAGGACCTCGCGCCGATGTTAAGTGCTATGGCGCAGACAATGTCCCTGAGGGCGTTGCCATTATGAAGCTGGAGAAGGTCGGCGTTTCCATCACCGGCAACTCCACCAACCCCACTCGCTTCCAGCACCCCGTTGCAGGCACCTACAAGAAGTGGTGTGTTGAAAACGGCAGACAGTACTTCTCTGTTGCATCCGGCGGCGGTACAGGCCGTACCCTCCACCCCGATAACATGGCTGCTGGTCCCTCCTCTTACGGTATGACCGACACCATGGGCCGTATGCACTCCGACGCACAGTTCGCAGGCTCCTCCTCCGTTCCCGCTCACGTAGAAATGATGGGCTTGATCGGCGCAGGTAACAACCCCATGGTTGGTATGACCGTTGCATGTGCAGTTGCACTTGAAGAAGCAAGCAAATAAGCGATTTTACGAAGTTTAACCGCTTTTTGAAAAAAGCTTAGCAAAAACTTTTCAAATAAAAATCAGACACATCATTTTGGAGGAATCCTTAATGATGTGTCTTTTTTATGTGTTCAATTTTGTGATATAAGTTTTTGTTGCGTATGATATCTAAGAAATAGTTATGGTTATACTTCCATTCTTTAGTACAACAACAGAATAAACGAGCGTATCGTTTTCATACGATGACAAGATGCAAACAGATATATCCATTATAATGTTTCTATTCATTAACCGTTGACTTGATTCGTTGATTGTGTTAGAATCCAAACAAGGAGGTGAATTTATGAATTACAAAATTTTAAGAAACTGTTGTTTTGTATTATCGATAGTTATATTCTTTTCGTTGATTGCTTTTATATTTACACACACTTACGACCTATGGAAAAACGAAGGACCGAAGTTCAGCGAAGAAAATTATACCTTTATCGAGCTTCTGTTTGCACGCCAAAAAGTCGCACTGATGTTTACGGGAGTTGCCACACTTATCCCCTTGCTTTTAACGATATTCTTTCACAAAAAGTATAAACAAATATAAATTTTTATAATCGTTTAAGGCAGGAATGCTTTTTGTCGAGTTCAAAACCGTTGTTTTGATAAAAGTTCAGCGTAGATTCTTTGTTCGAACCTGTTTCAAGAAACACCTTATAGCAGTTATGTTGCTTTGCGATATTCGTTGCTTCCTGAAGCAGTGCCGAAGCATATCCTTTATTTCTGTAATCGATATGCGTTACAACGTTTTCGATTACGCCGAATGAACGTAGATTATGAGTTAGGTTTTCAATTATTGTAAGATATACCGTTGATACAACCTTATCATCAACCTCTGCAACAAGAAGATATGAATTTTCGTTATTATACAGCTTGGCAATAATTTCGCGCCATTTATTCATATCCTGCTCTTCGGTCGGAGGAAAGTTTGTAAGATATTCAAAAAACAACGTTTTAAGATCTTCGGCATCTTTAGGAAGCGCTTTTCTGATAAACATATAATACTCCTTAATAATTCACAAAAGAGAGCACGAGGCTCTCTTTTGTTTTTTTGATTATTGAACTGTAATAGTTACTTCGCAGGGATCGGACCAGCCGAGGTATTCGCTATATGTATAGCTGAACGTTACTTCGCCGGTAAAGCCCTTTTCGGGATAGAAGGTGAACGAGCCGTCGTCGCCCAAAGTAACGGTACCGTGTTCGGGCATTTCGTTTATAGCGAGCATACGGAGATTATTGTTACTAAAGTTAATCTTACCGTTGCAGGGAGAATCCTTCGAAGCAGTGAGAGTTATCTTCTCGATTGCATCGGGCTTATACTTCAAATCTTCCTTAATGAAGTGATAGGTTGCATCGTATACCATTCTACCCATTACGGTTTTGGAGTTGCAAGCATCACGGAAGTCGTATACGCTCTGATAATACATAACGACACAGTCGGTCATATAGCCGTATTCAACACCGCCCGCTACGTATTCCATATACTTCTTGAAGAAGTTCTTATTCGAAAGCGCTTCGGTACAAATTTCCATTTCTACACCCATGCCGTAAAGCTTGGTGAGGTTGGAGTTATTAATGATGTTGGAATAGGGAGTTTCGAGCTTGAATACATAGTTGGGCTGCATAACTGCAATATCAAAGCCGTATTCTGCCCAAGCATCATAACCGTTTGCGGTGAAGTAAGGAATCCAGAAGAAATCGCAATCCTTTTCGTGTACCATATCGGCAACCTTGTTAAGAAGCTCAACACTTTCATAGTCTTCGGCTTCAATAGCTTCGTGGAACCAATAATAGCCGACGAGTTCTACGTTTTTGAAGTTCTTTTCGTCGAAGGTGGTACGGATCTTATCGATATACCATTGCATTACCTTGAAGCGTTCTTTGATATTGGAAAGGTTTTCGGAAACACCGTCGCCGTCAACGTCGCCAAAGCTTGTAACGCTTGTCGAGGGATAATAGAGAGTAAGCGATACCTTGTATTTGTAGTCATCGCCCAAGCCGAGTGCCTTCTTAGCTTCGCCTGCGGCTTCTTCAAGAGCCATAAGGTTCTGGCCTTCTTTGAATGCGTCTTCGAGAGCCCATTCCCAACCTACTTTAGAGCCGCCGCCGTGTGCCTGACCGCCGCCTACCGGGAATTCACCGATAAAGAGGAAGAGGAAGCTATCGAACATTGTATCCTTCATGTTGCCGTTTTCATCGATGTAAGCAACGTAAGGAAGAAGATCTTCTTTCTTATAATGACCGTTAGGCTTCTGGTAAAGGAGTACCTGGTCCTTTGCACCGCCGAGAAGGTCTGCAGAGGGCTCTTTACGCTTGTTTTCGAGAAGCGAAACGCTGGGGTACTTCTTGGGTTCGGAAGCGCCGGAAACGCTCTTGGTACCGAATACTTCGATTTCATCGCAGCCTGCCCAAGCGCCTACTGCGAAATTGAAGAGAACGTAACGTGCCTTAACCTTGCCGGAAAGCTTGAGCGAATAGGGATAAAGCGAATTTACAGCAGTTCCCTTCTTTTCCATAACGCCTACTTCGTACCAGCTGCTACCGTCGATAGAAATGCAAACCTGAACGGTTGCGGGAGCCTTAACAGCCCAATCGAGGTTCTGGGTGAAGCTTGCGGTGAACTTATCTACTGCGGAAATGTGTTCGAGATCGTAAACAACAACACGACCGCCGCCGTTACAGAACTTAAAGAAGCTACCGTTGTGAATATCGGTATTGGTGCTCTTCTTACCGTCTGTCATAAGAGTAGAGGTAACCTTGGTATTGTTTGCGTAATTAGCGGAACCGGGATCTGCCGCGGTGATGATCTGCTGAGTCTTATTAGCAATAAGATTCACATAATCACTGCTTGCACCGCTTCCCCATTCGGTAGCGTTATCTTCGAGTTCAACGGGAGGATAGAGCTCGGAAGTAGCAACGTCACGGTAAGCATATACACCAAGCTCTTCAACAAGGTACATGGTGCTTTCGGTTCCTACCATTGTGAATTCGATATATCTTGCTTTAATGGTTTTATTGAGGGGCAACGAGAATACATAGTTGCCGTTTACAATAACCGTATTTGCATACAAAACTGCAAGATCGGTTCTGGTGCCGTCGCTGGTAATTGCGGCAACCTTGAGCGCTACGGGAAGGTAGAGCTTTACAGAGGTGTTGGTATAGAAGGAAGCTTCGATAGAAGCAATATCTTCAACGTCTTTGCCGAGGTCGAGAGTTACCTTTGCATCGCTTCCGCCGCTAAAGCCAACCCATGTTTCGCCTTCATAGAAGCCGCTGAATGTACCGTCGGTAAGCATTGTACCGCTATCCTTGAAGTTTTCGTTCTGTGCGCCTTCAGACTTATAGGTAGCACCCTTCGAAATAAGAACCTTGGTGAGATCGCGATTGATTTCGTTATTACCTGCAGGTCTTGCGATTGCGCCGAGCTGCTGATAAGCGGAATTTACAGATTCGAGATATTCTACGTTTGCGTTCGAGCCGTCAACGTCTGCAACGACCATAAGCTCGTCGATAAACATCCAAGCTGCCGCGCCGGTAATATAGAAGCGTATATATCTTGCGCGAACGTATTCGTTAAGCTGAAGAGTAGCTTCCTGAAGAGTACCTTCCTGGAATTCGGGCTTTTTGAGATTACCGAGGTTTTCCCACTTTTTGCCGTCCAAGGAACCATACGCAACGATAGACGCAGGAGCGTTAATGCCTGCAGAGGTGGTGGAAAGATAGCCTACCTTGAAAAGATAAATCTTATCGCATTCATAACCGAGGTCGATTATAACTCTCGTTCTTCCGGCACTTGTGGCATATCCGGAAAATGCTTCGTCGGAATAGTTGGCACCGACAGACGATGCGCGTATGCCATCGGTAAATTCGGTACCGTATGTATCGGGATAGTTTTCACCGGGAGTAACCGAGGAGGTATAGGATGCGCCGGTGGAGATAATGGTTTGAAAAGGGTTTTCGGAAACCTTTACGCCGGTTTTAACGGTAGAACCTTCGGCGGTGCCGGAGGAATCGGCAGATGCTTCGGTAGAGGCTTCGGATTCCTGACCTCCATTTTCGGTACAAGCGGTTGCAAAGACCGAAAAGACAAACAACAATGCCAATAAAAGTGCAATCTTTTTCATATTGTCTTCCTTTGTAATTTTTTTTATTATTATAACACACGAAAAGCGGTTTGTCACTACTTTTCGAACATTTTTTAAATACCTAAAGGCAATATCGCAAATAAAAGCAAAGCGTTTCGCCGATGCAAAACGCTTTGATAGCCTTTTAATAAACGAATGATTTTTATATCGTTCGGTTTATGCGTTTTCTTCGAGATATGCAACAACGTCGCCTACGGTAAGCAAAGTAGGAAGCGCGCTTTCGTCGAAAATAACGTTAAACTTTTCTTCGCAGAGAACCACGAGATCGGCGAGTTCGAGAGAATTGAAACCCAAATCATTCATAAGCTCTGCTTCGGGGGTAATGAGTTCGGGATTGATATCCATTTCCTCAACGAGTAAATCTTTAAGTTTGTTAAGCATAAAATACCTCTTTTACGAAAGTTTATATCTAATGATTTTTTTGGTTGTAGTCTTTTCAAACTCTGTCTTTTTGAGTTCAATGTTTCTGATTTGCTTGAAGGTAGGAAGCAATTTGTTGATCTTTGCAACCTCGGAACGCATTACATCGATAATCTGTGCTTCGTCCGAATCCTTAAACAAATCATAATCGGGATAAATGAGCGCTGTGATAACTACTTCGCCGTTTGCATTTTCCCTGCCGATAACGACGCATTCCTTAATTACCGATACGCGTTCAAGATATTCTTCGATTTCTTCGGGATATACGTTTTTACCGTTATCAAGAATAATTATATTTTTCTTTCTGCCGGTGATATACAAATAACCGTCGTTATCCATATATCCGAAGTCGCCGGTGCGGAAATAGCCTTCCTGTGTGAACGCCGCGGCGGTGGCTTCTTCGTTATTGTAATAGCCGAGCATTACGTGCCCGCCCTTAACGCAGATTTCGCCAATTTCGCCATTGGGAAGATCTATTTCGGAACCGCTTTCATCGGATATGATTTTAACTCGGCTTCCCGGAATAGGCAAACCGACGGAATCATAATGAACGTTAACCAGAGGGTTAACTGCTACAAGCGGAGAGCATTCGGTAATACCGTAGCCCTGAAATACGCTTATACCGATATCTTCGAACCACTTAATATCATCGGGGTTTGTTGCCGCACCGCCGCAAACGATTGTTTTAAGTCTGCCGCCAAGCGCACTGAGCACTTCGGAGAAAACAAGTCCGCGTGTATCTACACCGATCTTGCGAAGAGCCTTTGTGGCTTTAACGCCCACACTGACAACCTTTTCTTTTTTGCGGTTACGAATTTCATCGGATATTTTTTTGCGGATAGTATTTACATAAAGCGGAACAACGATCATTGCGGTCGGCTTGAACAGCTTCATATTACGCATTACGTATTTAAGACTGTTATTAATGCATATTGTAATGCCGAGTCTTATAGCGGTAAACTGACCCGCCGTGGTTTCGTAGGTGTGATGCATGGGCAAAACACTCAACAAAACGTTATCGCTCTTCAAATCGATCATATTCGAAGCGGCATTAAGCGCGGTAAGAACGTTGTCCTCGGAAAGCATAACGCCTTTGCTGGTACCCGTGGTACCCGAGGTGAATATAAGCGCGCTCATCTTCGAACGGTCGTAACGGCTTTGTCTGAACTTCGAATAACCGTCTGCGGAAAGCCTTGCTCCGTCGGAAAGAAGCTTATTATAGGAGATATAACGTTTATCGTTATTGCTCAAGCTATCCAAATCGATAACGTATTTGAGCTTGGGCAGGTTCATTTTAAGAACCTTTTCGGCAAATTTGCCGGAGCAGAATACCGCATCGGTTTCGGACAAATTCAAAAATCCTTCGATTTGCGGTTCCATTAATTCTTTATCAAGGGGAATAACCACAGAGCCGCTGCTAACGATTGCAGAATATGCGATAATCCATTCGGGACGGTTTTCTGAAATAAGAGCGATTTTGGCTTTTTGAAGACCAAGAGCGCATATAGCGGCACCAACGTTATTAAAGGTAGAATACAACTGCTTAAACGACATTTCAAGAACTTCGTTTTTGTTGTTGAAATATTTATAAACAATTTTATCGCCGTATTTTTCTGCGCTTTCGCGTAAAACGGCGCGAATACTTTCGGGTTGTTTATATTTATTCTTAACTACAGGTATTTTCAAAAGTAACCCTCCAATCTAAATAATAATTATATCAAAATATTTAAATATGTCAAGAGTGATAGTATATTTTTAACATTAATGCAAAAAATATAGCAAAACACAAAGGACAGTATTATGACAAACAAACAATACAATAAATACGTTGAAAAACGCGCCGAACGCTCCCCTTGCCTTTTGAATTGCATAAAAGCATTTATTACGGGCGGTATTATTTGTCTTATAGGCGAATTTGCAAAAAACGCCTATATTCATTTCGGCGCAAACGAGGAAAACGCTCTTATTTTTGCTTCCTTAACAATCATTTTACTTTCGGGTTTGTTAACGGGCATAGGCGTGTTCGACAAAATAGCAAAATTCGGCGGAGGCGGTGCGTTGGTGCCAATTTCGGGCTTTGCCAATTCGGTTGCTTCGCCCGCAATAGAAGCGAAAACCGAAGGATATATAACGGGTGTTGCCGCGAAAATGTTTACTATTGCAGGGCCGGTTATAGTATATGGAACGGTCGCATCGATAATTTACGGTTTTATCTATTTTATATTTAATATGTGAGGATTAAGTTTTGAACAGCAGTCACTTATATTACGAAAAGGTATATTTAAACAACGCGTCTTCTTTGGTTGGCAAAAAGGAATACCAAGGGCCGCTCGGAAACAGATTTGACGGTTATGAAAAGGACGAATATTTTGGTTGTCAGAGCTTCGAGGAAGCAGAAAGCGAAATGGTAAGACGCAACCTTAATCTGCTTCTCGGAAAAAGTGAAAAGTCTGTTGAAGAGGTTGATTTAATAATCGGCGGTGATCTGATAAACCAATGCACCGCAACGAGCTTTGCAATAAGCGCTTCAAAAATTCCTTTTTTGGGAATATACGGCGCCTGTACAACTGCAATCGAATCTATAATCTGCTGTTCTGCATTTATCGAAGGCAATTTATGCAATACCGCTATCGGCGTTGCATCTTCGCACTTTTGTGCCGCCGAACGACAGTACCGCTTCCCTCTTGAATACGGAAGCACTCGCACACCCACTTCGCAAAACACCGTCACAGGAACGGGCGCTTTTCTTTTAAGCAATCAAAAATCAAAAATCAAAATCAAGAGTGCAGTTATCGGGCGAATAATCGACAAAGGCGTTACGGATGCAAACAATATGGGCGCGGCTATGGCTTGTGCGGCGGTAGATACGTTAAAACGCTTTTTTGAGGACAACCGATCCAAGCCGAGCGATTTTGATATTATCGCTACGGGCGATCTCGGTCACGAGGGGCATTCTATCGCTTGTGAAATGCTTAAATTGGATAACGTTGATTTAGGCGAGCGTTTTACCGATTGCGGAATTTTGATTTATGACAAAAACAAGCAGGACACCCATTCTGGCGGTTCGGGTTGCGGCTGTGTGGGAAGTGTAACGGCAGGTCACTTTTACAAGCTTTTGGATGACGGTATGGCAAAAAACATTCTTGTTGTTGCCACAGGTGCTTTATTAAACCCCAACAGTGTATTTCAGAAAAAATCCATTCCTGCCATAGCGCATGCCGTTCATTTTTCTACGGAGGTATAAATGAACTATTTTTATGCATTTTTAATCGGCGGTGCAATGTGTATTCCCGCGCAAATACTTTTGGATAAAACGAAGCTATCGAACGCGAGAATCCTTACAGGATACGTTGTAGCGGGCGTTATACTTTCGGGTATCGGGATATACGGTCCATTTGCGGAATTCGCTTCTGCGGGCGCCACGGTGCCTCTTACGGGATTCGGTCATTCGCTTGCAAAGGGCGTAATTAAGGCTATCGAAAAGGACGGCTTTTTCGGTGTTCTTTACGGAGGATTAGCGGGAACAGCCGCAGGTATAAGCGCGGCGTTATTCCTTTCGTTTATATGGTCTTTGATATTTAAAAGCAAGCAAAAATAAAAAATC
>JAZTXJ010000047.1:0-31813 GCA_045636285.1 Eubacteriales bacterium | reverse complement strand
TTTTCGTGGACCCCGATGGTGAGGGGGACCGCGGAACGCGGTGGAGGGGCTGTCCGATAAGCAACAATAACAAAGTGAACAAACAATCCCCTCAGTCACCTTCGGTGCCAGCTCCCCTTACTAAGGGGAGCCATCAATGTTAAACAGCTTTGGGTTTGTGTTTGAGTGACGGGAGAATGTAGGGACCGAGGGGGTCCCCGAAAAATCGAAGATTTTTTGGGGTATACCAAGTCCTTGACGGTCCGCGGGGGTGGCGATACAATTAAGGGAACATATAAAATTATTGAGGTATCATAACCGATACCCCATTATATCATTTTTGCCATAAATGCACCGTTTATCGACGCGGACCGTCGGGGACGCCGGTCCCTACATTCTCACCGTCACTCAAATAAACAATATGTCGCCTTACATTAACCGTTACCCTCGCGGACCGTCGGGGACTTGGTATACCCCATCGGTCCATACATTTCTCATCCAAACTTCTTCAATAAACCCAACACTTTAACATTAATGCAACAATGATACACAAGAAAATTTTTAATACAAGAGTTTTGGGGAGAGAGCACGAGAGAGGACTTAATGGGGTCCCCGAAAAATCAAAGATTTTTTGGGGTAGATCAAAAAGTCCTCTCTCGTAATTTTTTTATTATTTAATTGTTGCTTATATCCTTCGACTACGCGGCGAAGCCGCTTCGCTCAGGATGACATACCGCTTCGCGAAGGGCGACATTACGCGGTGTGCACCGCTTCGCTCAGGATGACATTAACCTTCGATAACGTAGGTGCCGAAGTAGTGACGTGCAACGAGGAGGTAGTCGTACTGGTTAACGTTTCCGTCCTTGTTTATGTCTGCGCGAACAAATTCGTCTTCGGTAAGGGTACGGGTTTCGAAGTGGTGGCGCTTAACGAGAATGTAGTCATACTGGTTGATAACGCCGTCGTTGTTAACGTCGCCGAGGGTTCCTACTACTTCCTCTTCTTCTTCAACGAGCTTGATATATGCGCCGATGCTTACTGCGAGGTTATCGGGATCGATACCGTAGAGCATAACCTTCTGGCCTACTTCTGCGGTGCCGAGAAGCTTTTCGTTCGCACCACTGCCGGGAACGGTTTCTTCCCAGGTGTGAGCCGCGATCATGATCTGGTTTTCTTCGAGATCTACGTCAACAGCCGTGCCGTTGCCCTTGAAGTTTCTTACAACAACGTATTCACCTGCGTTTTCGGTCTTTTCGAGAATAACGTTGGTGGTCCACTTGTGGTTTGCATTGGTACCGGTGATGGTGCCCATTGCGGGAGTGAAGATGTTGCAGTTACCGGACTGAATGGACTGGTTGAAGTTGGTTACGTAGATAGCGTCGGTAACGGGAGTGCCGAGGATACCTGCTTCTACTTCGTCGATCCAGATAAAGCCGTTACCCTGTGCCTTGTGGGTGATAACAACCTTGATATACTTAGCCGCAACAGCCTTTTTGCCGGTAGCGGTGATAGTATAGGTGCTCCAGCTGTCTGTAGCCTCGGTGCCGCCGGTGTGAACGATATCTTCTTCGACTGCCTTTGCAACCGATTTGAAGGTTTCGTTATCGTCGGATGCGAATACTTCGATAGAGATGCAGCCCTTGGGAAGATTGATACCCCAGTTGCCGCCTGCCATATAAACGGTGTATTGGTTGGTTGCGACAGCTTCGCCGAGGTCGATAGTTACTTCGACAACGTTGGGCTTGGACTTGTCGGGACTGTTCCAGCCTGCATATTTAGCGTTGCCTGCGTCTGCATTGCCCTTCGAGCCGTCGGTAAGACGAATGCCGTCATCGTCGTATGTGTCGTTACGGTTAGGTGCGGTTGCGGTGTATTCCTTGTCTTTAGAAACGATCAAAGCCGCTTCGCCGGTGAGCGAGAGGAGCGATTTGAGCTCTGCAACTGCGTTTTCAACGTCTTCGAGAGTTGCATCGTCTGCGCCGAGAACCGCTACTGCGTTATCGTATGCTGCG
This sequence comes from Eubacteriales bacterium, assembly GCA_045636285.1. Taxonomy (GTDB): domain Bacteria; phylum Bacillota; class Clostridia; order Oscillospirales; family CAG-382; genus Coliplasma. The sequence continues at coordinate 29,822 of JAZTXJ010000047.1, read as the reverse complement.
CGAAGCTCGGTAAGAACGATTTCGCTGTAATCTGCATAGGAAATACCTGTTGCTCTTGCGATAAGGTCGGAAAGTTCATCCTTACCGGAGAGTGCGCCGGAAAGGTCTGCGAGCATTTTGCGAACGTCGCCCGAAACGGGAGCTTCGGAAGCGAGAAGCGCGTCTGCTGCGGCAACGAGCTCTTTGATAGCGTCGTTGGGGTTGGATTCAAGAGAAGTCTTTGCTATTGCGATCTTTTCTGCAAGTGCTTCTTCGAGTGCTTCATCTCTGATGCTGGACTTTTTAACAACGAGGATACAGTCTGCAACAGCGCGGCTGCTCGACTGTGCATAACCGGGCTGACCGTTACCGGTGTCTGCAACGTACATTGCACTGGATCCGCCGCCGTCCATACGGATAACGTTTACACAGCCTGCGCTGATCATATAGTCTGCAACGTCACGAAGGGTTAACGAACCGCCTGCGCCGGTAGAGCCGCCTTCGGAGGTGAAGAATACGTAGCTTCCGTCTGCTCTCTGACCGAATGCAGTCCAACGAGCCTGAAGGGTTACCGAGTGGGTACCGATTTCAGCATCGATTCTGGTGCGGTCAACGCCGTCCTTAACGAGCCAACCAACGTTGGTGATAACGCTGTTTGCGTTTTCCATGATTTCTTTGGATTCTTCTACGGTTTCGTTAACAGCGATGTTGATGCTGTCGCCCGCTTTGAGATCCTTAACGTATGCCGCGTTGGGAGAACCGTTCTTTACGAAGAGCGCGAATTTGTTCGAAACCACGCCGGAATTTTCTTCGAATGCAACGTAAGAGGAATCTTCGCGAACTTCCAAAACCTTTGCCTTAAGGGTGCCGCCTACGGTAAGATCGGTGTTTTCGATCTTTTCGCAGATAACGGTGTAACCGGGGTTGGTATCAAAGGTATCGGTGATAGTACCGCAAGATGTGTCGTAGTAATAGAAATTGTTGGTCCAAACGCCGTCTTCACCGTGGGTTTTGTTGATGTAGTAAAGACCGTTTTTGATTTCGGTGCCGTTGATGAAGAGCTTGAAATCAAGGCTGGACTTAACGATGTTCATTCTGCCGTCGGAGTCGAAAGCAACAACGGAATCGGTATAGCCTGCGTGTGCACAGGAAACCTTACCGTTGGTGATAAGAAGACCGACAAGCGTGCTGTTAGCCAAGCCGAAGAAGGAACCGTTGATAACGCCTGCTACTTCATAGCCGTATTTGGTTGTAGCGGTTTCGTACTGTCTGTTAAGAAGACCTACGGAGCCTGCGTTACGAACGAATGCCATAGGAATGTATCCGTCTGCGGGATCGAATTCCATGGAAACGCCGCTAAGGGTGTTGCCGTTCTGGCCGCTCTTTATGGTAAGGTTGGTGTAGGATACAGCATCGTTAATGTCAACGGTGTTGCCGACGGTTATCGTTGCTTTATCCTCGGGAGCTGCACCGGCAAAGATGCAGGAGGAAACGATCATCAATGCGCACATAACGAGCGCAAGTGTTCTTTTTGCGAGTTTCATCATTGTATCTCCTTTTTTAATTTGTTTTTGTTAAACTATTATACAAAAATCATAGGGATATGTCAATAACTTTATACAATTTTACTCAATTTGTCAAAAGAAAAAAGGCATTTCCGAAGCAATCCGCTCCGTAATGCCTTTTGTGTGTTATTTTTCGGTAATGCCCTTAAAGCTATTGCAAAATAGGCTTTACTTCGCTTTGGTTGCAACCTCGAACGTGAATTTCGCGAGCATTTCTTCGACCTTCATTGCGCCGAGGTCTTCGCCCTTACGGTTACGAACCGAAACGGCACCGTTTTCCTGCTCCTTCGCGCCGACGATAAGCATATAGGGTATCTTTTCGAGCTGTGCTTCGCGGATACGCTTGCCCATCGTTTCGTTTCTGTCGTCAAGGCGCACGCGGATGCCTGCGTTTTCGAGCTTTTTGGTTACCTCTGCCGCATAGCCGTTCATATCGGCGTTAACAGGGATAACCGAAACCTGCGTGGGCATCAGCCACATCGGGAGTGCGCCCGCATATTTTTCGAGCAACAGCGCGAGCGTTCTTTCGTAACAGCCCATGCTTGTGCGGTGAATGATATAGGGGTTAACGAGCTTGTTTTCGCTATCGACGTATTCCATACCGAACTTCTTTGCGAGAAGCATATCGATCTGAATGGTAACGATAGTATCTTCCTTGCCGAATACGTTTTTGCACTGAATATCGAGCTTGGGACCGTAGAAAGCGGCTTCGTCTATGCCGATTTCATACTTGATGCCGAGCTTATCGAGCAATCTGCCCATAATTTCCTGCGCTTCGTTCCACTGCTCGGGCGTGCCTTCGTATTTATCGGTACGCTTGGGATCCCATTGCGAGAAGCGGAAGGTGCAGTCCTCCCAAAGACCGAGTGTTTCGAGGCAGTACTGCGCGAGCTCGACACAACCCTTGAATTCCTCTTCGAGCTGGTCGGGACGGAGAACGAGGTGTCCTTCGGAGATAGTAAACTGACGAACGCGGATAAGACCGTGCATTTCGCCGCTGTCTTCGTTACGGAAAAGCGTGCTCGTTTCGCCCAAGCGCATAGGAAGATCGCGGTAGGAGCGACGCTTATTGAGGAATACCTGATACTGGAACGGGCAGGTCATGGGACGGAGCGCGAAGCATTCCTTGGTTTCATCGTCGGGGTCGCCCATAATGAACATACCGTCGCGGTAGTGATCCCAGTGGCCCGAAATTTTATAAAGCTCGCGCTTTGCCATAAGCGGAGTTTTTGTGAGAAGATAGCCGCGCTTCTGTTCTTCGTCCTCGATCCAGCGCTGCATAAGCTGGATAACTCTCGAGCCCTTCGGGAGAAGAATGGGCAAGCCCTGACCGATAACGTCGACAGTGGTGAAGAATTCGAGCTCTCTGCCGATTTTGTTGTGGTCGCGCTTGCGAGCTTCTTCAAGCTGGGTGATATATGCGTTGAGCTCGTCCTTGCTCGGAAACGCCGCGCCGTAAACGCGCTGAAGCTGTTTATTGTTCTGGTCGCCCTTCCAATAAGCGCCTGTGCACTGCATGAGCTTGATTGCCTTTACCGCGCCGGTCGAGAAGAGGTGCGGGCCTGCACAGAGGTCCACAAATTCGCCCTGACGATAGAAGGAGATAACCGCATCCTCGGGGAGCTCGTTAATAAGCTGTACCTTATAGGGCTCGTTCTTTTCCTCCATAAGCGCGATAGCCTCTGCGCGAGGAAGCTCGAAGCGTTCGATAAGAAGATTTTCCTTGACAATCTTCTTCATTTCGTCTTCCAGCTTTTTCAGAATTTCGGGAGTGAAGGAGGTTTCGCTATCGAAATCATAGTAAAAGCCGTTTTCGACAGCGGGGCCTATGGTAAGCTTGGTTTCGGGGAAAAGTCTTTTAACCGCCTGCGCGAGTATGTGTGCGGCGGTGTGGCGGAACACCTGCTTGCCCTCTGCTTCGGCAAAGGTAAGAAGCTCGATTTTATCGCCTTCGTTTACCGCGGTGTTGAGCGCGCAAACCTCGCCGTTTACCTTTGCGGCGATTACCGCGCGGGTAATAAGCTCGGCTTCCTTTGCCGCTTCATAAACGGTATTCGCGTTTTCCGAAACGAATTCGTTTCCGTTGATAAAGAGTTTCATAAAAAATCCTCCAAAAAAAATAAAAATCCCGACAGTAATAAAACTGTCGGGGTGCAAATCAATAAATTCGCACGGTTCCACCCGTACTTTTAACTTTTTATTGTATTTTCGACGCTAAACAGGCGGTATTCCTTGCGGCGTTTCTTTATCGCGCTTTCAGCCTATGGCGCAATTTCTCTGTAAGCCGTTTCGCAAAAAACTTGTTCTGTTATCCTCGCGTTCTGCTATTTAGTATACCACTTTTTTTGAATTTGTCAATATTTTATTTGCCCTTGAATTTGCGGATTTCCATTTGCCGCGCACGCGCTTCGGAAATTTTCCCGAACGGCACCTCGGTATGAACACGGTGGGGGGCAAATCCGCCCTCATAAAGAAAGGGACCGCAATAGCCGATACCTTCGAGCAAGCCGATAAGCTCGTCCCAATTAATATCGCCGTTACCGCAAAAATAATGCTTTTCGTCGATAAAATCGTAATCGCTCAAATGCACCGTGACTATTTTTTCGCCCAAAGCCTCGACAAAATCGCGGTGGGTACAGCCGTACTGCGTTAAAAGATGATTGACGTCGAAGCAAACGCGCAGTCTTTCGTCCGCCGAAACAAGCGCAAGAATTTCCTTTACGTCGTGTCCCAAGCAGGAGCGCGGAAGGTCCTCGACGCATATAACCGCACCGAACGGTTCGGCGTATTCGGCAAGCTCTTTAAGCGATTTGCGGGCGTTTGTCATACGGCTTTCGCGTTCGTCATCGCAAATCGGTTCATAGGACGGGTGTATTATAAAACGCTTGATTCCTATTCCGCAAGCCTTTTTTATAAGCTCTTTGTTTTTATCTACGGCACGCACGCGCCTTTCGGTTTCGTTTGCCGAAATATCCACACTGTCGCCGAACGGCAGGTGATACGACCAGAGCTCGATTCCCGCTTCGCTTGCGTTTTTACCCACGCTTTCCCAATCGATATTCATATATTCCCATTCGGAAACCGAAAGCTCGATAGCGGTTATTTCGTTTGCGACAAGCTCTTTCAAAAATTCAACGCTCGTATTCGCGGTAGAAATCGCGGTTTTCCATTCCGTGTGCTTCATTCTGCACCTCTTAAAAGCAAATGCCCCTGCGAAAAGCGAGAGGCATTTTGTATTTTAGTATTCCTCGCCATCCAAAAGCTCGCATCCGTGAGCCTTGAGCGCGGCAACAGCCTTTTCGTTGTCTGCTACGCGAAGCACGAAATATGCGTGGCTTGCACTGCGGGGAACGAATTCATAAACGTATTCAACGCCGACGTCCTTATCCGAAACAGCCTTCATCGTTTCGGCGAAGCCGCCGGTTTTATCGGGTATGCTGACAGCGATAACGTCGCACAGAGAAACGGTAAGTCCTGCGGCCTTGAGCTTCTGCTCTGCTTCGAAGGGCTTATCCACGATAAGACGGAGAATACCGAAATCGGTGGTATCGGCAATGGAAAGACCGCGGATATTTATATCTGCGTTTGCCATTACAGACGTTATTTCGGCAAGCCTGCCGCCCTTGTTTTCGACAAAAACGGATAACTGTTTAATATACATTTCGGTAATTCCTTCCTGTATGTATTATTTACGGCTGTTTTTATTCGAGTCCGTAGCCGAGCTCGAATGCACGCTCGTTCACCTCGATGGTTTTTTGGGGAACGGTAGCGCGGATAGCGTTAAGGCATTCGTTATAATCGAGCGAAAGCTGCTTTGCGGCGATGCCCAAAAGCACGATATTTACAGCCTTTGCACTGCCCGCTTCGGTAGCGAGCGAGAGCGCGTCTGCCGAAACGACCTTAACGCCCTTTTCCTTTATTTTGCCCAAAATATCTTCGGGGTATTCTGCGTTACCCATAATAACGGGCATGGGATCGATCTGTGCGGTGTTCGAAATTATAACACCGTCTTTTTTAAGATAAGGAAGCCAGCGTGCGCTTTCGAGCGCTTCGAAGGAGATGATAACGTCTGCTTCGCCCTTATCGATAACGGGGGAATAAACCTTTTCGCCCGCGCGAACGTAGGTTACAACACTGCCGCCGCGCTGGGACATACCGTGAACCTCGCTGACCTTTACGTCGTAGCCCGAATCGATAAATATCTTGCCCATAAGCTTCGAGGCAAGCAAGGTTCCCTGTCCGCCGACACCGACGATAAGAATATTAATGGAATTCATACTGCTTTGCCTCCTTTTAATCAACCTTGATTATTGCATCCAAACGGCAGGTTTCGACACAAACGCCGCAACCCAAGCACTGATTGGGGTCGATAAACGCCTTTGTTTTGCCGTTTTCCTGCTTTTTCTGCGAAATAGCGGGACAGCCTACCTTCAAGCACATTTTACAGCCGACGCATTTGCTCTGATCAACGGCAAGTGCTTTGGGGTGCTTAACGCTTTTAAGCAGAGCGCAGGGACGGCGGGAAATAACGAGCGAGGGCTCTTCCGCCGCAAGCTCTTCGGCAACGGCCGCCTTCGTGCCCTTTATATCGAACGGATCGACAACGCGCACGCGCTTGATACCGATCGCGCTTGCGAGCGCTTCGAGATTTACCGCGGTGGTGGGGTCGCCCTTTATGGTTTTGCCGTTTAAGGGGTTATTCTGATGACCGGTCATACCGGTAATCGAGTTATCGAGCACGATAACGGTGGAAATACCCTTGTTGTAAACTATATCGATAAGTCCGGTAATACCCGAATGGATAAAGGTCGAGTCGCCGATAACCGCAACCGATTTCTTTGCCGCTTCGTTTCCGCGTGCGGTATTATAGCCGTGAAGCGCAGAAACCGAAGCACCCATACATACGCAGGTATCCATCATCGAAAGGGGTGCCTGCGCGCCGAGGGTGTAGCATCCGATATCGCCGCTGACGTAAAGATTAAGGTCCTTTATTGCATAATAAAGTCCTCTGTGGGGACAGCCTGCACAAAGCACGGGGGGACGTGCGGGGATTTCGCAATCGACAGAAAGTGCTTCGTTTTCGCGGTCCTTTATCGCTTTTGCGATGATAGACTGATTATATTCGCCGAGCGGAGAGAATATTTCTCTGCCGATAACCTTAACGCCGAGCTTAATGCAGTGTGTTTCGATAACGTCGTCGAGCTCTTCGATAACGTAAAGCTTTTTAACCTTCTTTGCAAATTCGATAATTGCCTTTTCGGGAAGCGGGTTAACGATACCGAGCTTTAAATAGCTTGCCTTTTCGCCCAAAGCCTCACGCGCGTAAACATAGGTACTGCCCGCCGCGATAACACCGATTTCTTCGGAGAAAAGCTCTTCCTTGTTAATGCCGAGAGTAAAAGCTTCGGTATCTGCCCATTCGGTAATAGCCGCGTTGCGTGCTTCTACCTTAACGTGCGCCTTGCGTGCCATAGCGGGCATCATAACGTTTTTCATAACGTCGCGCTGATAGGGCTTCAATTCCATTTCCTTTCTTTCGGAAACGGTAACGAGCGAGCGGGAGTGCGAAATTCTTGTAGAAAGTCTTAAAAGCACGGGTGCATCGAAGCGTTCGGAAAGCTCGTAAGCGATTTTTGTGAAATCGAGTGCTTCTTGACTGTCTGCGGGCTCGAGCATGGGAACCTTCGCCGCGATAGCGTGGCGGCGGGAATCCTGTTCGTTCTGCGAGGAGTGCATACCGGGGTCGTCGGCAACCGCGCAAACCATACCGCCGTTCACACCGATATAAGAAGCGGTGTAAAGCGGGTCTGCCGCAACGTTAAGACCTACGTGCTTCATCGCGCAGAACGATCTCGCTCCGCCGAAGGAAGCGCCGATAGCAACCTCGAAGGCAACCTTTTCGTTGGGTGCCCATTCGGAATATATTTCATCGTATTTGCTTACCGCTTCGGTAATTTCGGTACTCGGAGTACCGGGATAGGAGGAAACGACCTTAACGCCCGCTTCGTAAAGCCCCTGCGCTACGGCTTCGTTACCCAAAAGTAATTTCTTTTCCATTATAATCACCTTTTTATTACTGATTTCTTAAATCGAGCACTCGCTTTGCCTTGCCCGTAAAGCGTTCGATAGAGTTCGGTTCGACAAGAGTTACCTTTATAGCTATGCCCAGAATGTTCTTTATATTATCCTGAATACGCTTTTGCAGAGCAACGAGCTCGGAATAACGGTCGAGCAAGCCGCCGTCGATAAGCTCGACGCGAACCTCCATCGAATCGGAGTAGTTTTCTCTGCGGAGCACTATCAAGTAGTTCGGGCTGATTTCCGTCATGCCGATAAGCGCGCTTTCGACCTGCGAGGGGAACACGTTTACGCCGCGGACCTTTATCATATCGTCGCTTCTGCCGATAATCTTATGCATTCTCGCGCTGGTTCTTCCGCACTTGCAGGGCTCGTAATTGATATTTGTAATATCCTTCGTGCGATAACGCAAAATAGGAAGACCGCGTTTTGTTAAATTGGTTACGACAAGCTCGCCCGTCGCGCCCTTTTCGAGCACGCTTCCGCTTGCCGAATCGATAACCTCGCAAAGAAAATGGTCTTCGTTTATATGCAGACCGTCGCGGTACAGACATTCGCCCGACATACCGGGGCCGTTGAGCTCGGACATACCGTAGTTATCGGTACAGAAGAAGCCGTTGCCCCAATGGTTTTCGATTTCGGCACGCATTTCGGGTGTGCAGCCCTCGCTTCCGAGAATACCGTATTTAAGCTTATACATATCCATCGGATATTTATCCTGCATACCTCTTGCCGCTTCGGCGAGGTACATACAGTAGGAAGGAGTCGCAACTATTGCCTGAGTACCGAAATCGCGCATAAATTTAAGCTGCTTTTCGGTGTTGCCCGAGCTTGTCGGTACGACAACCGCGCCGACCTTTTCCAAGCCGTAGTGCAAGCCGAGCGCGCCCGTGAACATACCGTAACCAAAGCAGATCTGAACGATAGTGCTCTTCGTCGCACCCGCCGCAACGGCAAGACGCGCAACCTGCTCCGCCCAGTTTTCGAGGTCTTCACGCGTATATGCGACGACCGTGGGGTTACCCGTTGTGCCCGAGGAAGCGTGCACGCGGACGATTTCTTCCATCGGAACAGAAAGCATTCCGAACGGATAGGTGTCGCGCAGGTCGTCCTTGGTGGTATAGGGTATGTATTCGATATCCGAAAGGCATTTGATTTTATCTGCCGTTACGCCTGCCTTCGCAAGACGCTTTGCATAGAATTCGGAGTTTTTTTCGCAGTATGCGACAAGCGATTTAAGTCGTTCAAGCTGGAGTGATTCGAGCTCCTTGCGGGGCATACACTCCATTTCTCTGTTAAAAATTCTGTTTTCCATTTATTTTGCTCCTTCGGGGAGTTTTTCGCATTTTTGTGTAAGCGCGCTGACGACGAGAACGAGTATCAGCGAAATAAGCATTGCGCCGCAGGCAAAGTGTGCGCCCATATCACAAAGCTTACCGAATCCGCCGAGCGCGAATTCGCTGCCCGTAAGCTTTGCCACAAGCGGAGGAAGCGCAACCGCAAAGCCGCCGATAATTCCTGCCCAAGCGCCCGCTTTGGTAACCTTTTTCCAATAAAGCGATACCGCATAGGGTGCAAGGAAGCTACCCGATATTATTCCCCAAGAGTAGCTCATCATATCGAGAATGGGGGTACCCGTGCCCTTCCACGCGATAAGGAAGGAAAGAAGCACGAACACCATACAAACGAGCTTTGTAAGTCCCGAAATATCCTTTTCCTTGTCCTTTATAAATCTGTCGCGGACAATATCCATGGTAAGAGTAGAGGACGCCGTTATGGTTATCGAGGAAAGCGTCGAAACGCTTGCCGCGATAAGAAGCACCAGAATAATTCCGACAAGAATATCGGCAATGCCCGCATCCTTGAGCATTATCGGAACGAGATAATCGGTTCCGCCTTCGGGAAGCTCTGCAAAGAAGAGGTGCGAAAGCGAGCCGATAAGATAACCGCCGCCCGCAACCACGAACGCAAAGAAGGTAGAAATAACCGTCCCGCGTGAAACCTGCTTGTCGTCGCGAATGCCGTAATACTTTTGCACCATCTGAGGCAAGCCCCATGTGCCGAACGAGGTCATAAGCACCGTCGCCCACAAGCCGATATGCGAAAAGCTGTCGAGCTTTAGGTTTTCGGTTTCGGTCACAATGCTTTTGAGCCCTTCCGAAAGACCGCCGACGCTTTCGCTGTTGAACACGGCAACGATAAGCGCAAACACGCCGAACAGCATTACCGCGCCCTGAACGAAATCGGCGCGCAACGCAGTGAGATAACCGCCCGCAACGACCAAAAGCGCGCTGACAACGGCGATTACGATCATACACACCATTTCATCGATTCCCAAAAGCACCGAGCAAACGCTGGTAAGTCCTTTATAAACCGATGCCGAATAGGGCATAAGGAAAATAAATATCACGATTGCGGAAAAGAGCTTCATCGCTCGTGAGCCGAAGGTCTTTTCGAAAAGCTGAGGCATAGAGGTAATATTTTGCTCACGCGTGACCTTGCGGGTACGCTTTGCGAGCACGAGCCACGCCAGAAGCGAGCCGATTATTGCGTTGCCGATACCGGGGAGCACGCCCCAGATACCGTATTTCCAGCCCGTACCGCCCGCATAGCCGATAAACATTACTGCCGAAAAATAAGCCGTTCCGTATGAAAACGCAGACATCCACGCGCCGGCGTTTCTGCCGCCGACCGTAAAGTCGCTCATATTTTTTGATTTTCTTCCCGTGACAAGTCCGATCACTGCCATAAACACGATATACACCGCGATCGTCAGCCACATTATCGTTTGCTTAGACATAAAAAGTTCCGCCAATTCCTGTTTCAAAAAGGTATATCCAAGGTATTATACTACTTTAATTCGCAGTTTGCAATAGTATATCACCGAATTAAAGTTAATTTTTTCCTTATTTCGCAATATTTTTGCAAAAAAACGCACCGTTTTTGCAACGGTGCGTCGATTTGGAAATATTTACATGGGGGAACCGTCTTTTGCACGGCGGATTTTTTTGCTCGAAGTAATAACAAAAGGCGTTTCGCGGATAATAACCGTGGTAACCTGCTTGTAGGTGGGAAGCTTTTCGAGCACGGCGAAAACGTCGCGCTTCAATCTTGCTTCGAGTGCTTCCTTGCCTTCCTTTTCGAGCACTTCGGGGTCTACTACGCACTGTACCGCAAGCTTTGCTTCGGCACCGCTGTCGTCGCGGTCTGCATAAACGATATTTTCGAGAACGTAGGGGATACCGCCGATATAATCCTCGAGCTCTTCGGGATAAATGTTCTTACCGTTGCCGAGAATGATAATATTCTTCTTTCTGCCGGTAATAAGAATCTGACCCTTTTTGTTGATACGGCCGTAGTCGCCGGTGCGGAAGTAGCCGTCTTCGGTGAATACCTCTGCGGTAGCTTCTTCGTTCTTGTAATAGCCGAGCATTACGATGTCGCCCTTAACGCAGATTTCGCCTTCGTCGTCTTCGTTGGGGTCATCGATACGAACGTCGATACATTCCATCGGGAAGCCGACGGTTTTCGGGTCGTTAATAAAGTCTGTGTTAACCGAAACGAGAGGCGAGCATTCGGTGATGCCGTAGCCGTTGGTGCAGATTATACCGATGTCTTCGAAGAAGTCCGCGATTTCGGCACGCAGAGGCGCACCGCCGCAAACGAGCTTTTCGAGATTGCCGCCGAGCGCGTTATGAAGCTCTGCGAAAAGCTTTCTTCTGACGTCTATACCGATAGCGCGAAGGAAGCGGGAAAGCTTAATAGCGATTTTTATGGTTTTTGCTTTGCCCTTTTCTTCGATGCTTGCCCACATTCTGCGATAAAGCACTTCCATAAGTGCGGGAACGACGTACATATAGCCGGGCTTATAAAGCGCAAGATTCTTAACAACGCGCTTCAAGCTGTCGTTAATGCAGAGAGTAGCGTGGCGGTGGATAGCAACGAGAATACCCGCGACCGCTTCGTAGGAATGGTGGTAAGGAAGCACCGAAAGTCCTACGTCGCGGATGCTCGCGAGCTTGAGCCCGTAGTGAACGAGCGAAACAAGATTGTGCTCGGAAAGCATAACGCCTTTTGCAAGACCGGTTGTGCCCGAGGTGTAAATCAACATTTTGAGCGCGTTTACGTCTGCGGTCTTCATATCGCAGTAGGTTCTGTCGCCGTTTTCGTAAAGCTCCTTACCCTTTGCGAGAAGCTTTGTGAAGGAAAGGAATTCGCCTTCGTCCTCTTCTCTGTCGAAGCAAACGAAATATTTAACGTTGGGAAGCGATTCGCGTATGCGGCGGAAGGTTTCTTCGCGCTTTTTGTCGCAGAAAACGACTTCGTCGTCGCCGCCGTGGATAACGTTGATAAAGTCGTTATCGGGAAGCTCTTTATCGATAGGGCAGAAAACGCCTTCGCTTTTGAGCGCGGTGAGGTAAACGAGAATCCAGTTATAGCTGTTTTCGGACGAACAGCCGATATGGCCGCTTGCTACGCCGAGCGAAGCGAGCGCGGTACCGAGCCAGAAGGTTTCGGTCTGGAATTCGCCGAAGCTTACTTCGCGGATTCCTTCGCCCGTGCGGTATTTGAACGCTATCTTTTCAGCCGCTTCTTCAACGGCGATTTCCATTAAGTGCTTAATGCTTTCGGGTTTTTTAAGGTCGGGGCTTCTTTTAGCCAGAACGTTTTTGGGCATAAAGCTTATTTCTCCTTATACTGTTCTTTGTTTTTGCTATAACCATTATATACGGTTTTAAAAACTATGTCAAGGGCTTTTTGAAATTGTTTTGCTTAAAACGCGATTATTTGCACAAGGTTTTGTTGACAATTTCGGCTTTTGATGTTATTATAAGCCTTGTACGAGAACAAAACCGTTAAAACGGAGCGAAATATGAATCTTAAAAAAGAAGAGCTTACAAATATACGGCTTCCGCGCTGGGACGAATTCCCCGCGTTCGAGCTTTACGTCGATCAGGTTATCGCATTTATCTGCGAAAAGCTTGAACCCTTTAACTGCAATTCCGAAGAACCGCTTATCACCCAATCGATGATAAACAACTACGTTAAAAACGGCGTGCTCCACCCCCCGATAAAGAAAAAATACAACAAAACGCATCTTGCGAAGCTCGTCGTTATCTGTATATGCAAGCGTATGATGCCGCTTTCGTATATTTCCGAAGCGATAACCGTTATGTCGCGCGTTTTCGAAATCGAAGAAGGCTATGCTCTTCTTTGCAAAGAAATAGAATACGAAATCAAAAGCACCGCCGCGCCCGAGGAATTTCCCCCGCGCTCGCTTGAAGCCTCACCAACCCGCAAGGTCGCGCTTATGCGCTCGCTCGCTTCCGCGGTTGCAAGAATTCTCGTATTCGACAGATTTATCGAACAACGCCGCCGCCTGAGCAACGTGGTTATCAATATGAAAAAATAAAAAGATTTCCCTTCTGTCCGAGGGGAAATCTGTTTTTTTATACCGTTTTTTCGAGCTCGATAACCGCTTGTTCTATTTCGGGGCAGAAGTCGAGATACCATTCCCTGCTTTCCGCAATATACTTTTTGCGGAATTCTACGCTTGCGTTGGGCGCACAGCGGAGATTATGCAATCTGTCCGCGCCCTTTACCGCAAAGGCGATAGGGTTGCGCTTTATTCCTTCGATATATTCGCGCATATTATATCCCTTTTGCTTGGTCAAAAGCTTTACCGCAGTCAGCACGGCTTCGCCGCCGAGGTCCGAAATTTCCTCCTCGGTCGCATCGGTATCCTCCAAAAGATCGTGGAAAAGCCCCGCGACGATATAATCGATACCGTAGCCCTTTTCTTTGAGTATTTCACCGACCGCGATCGGATGCGTTATATAGGGAACGCCCTCTTTTCTCGTTTGTCCCTTATGCTTTGCCGTTGCAAAGGCAAGTGCCGCAATATATTTTTCGTTATCGGTCATCTTATTTGTCCCTCTCCGTTTATAACGTATTTATAGGTAGTCATTTCGGGAAGACCCATAGGACCGCGTGCATGCATTTTTTGGGTGGAAATGCCGATTTCCGCGCCGAAGCCGAATTCTTCGCCGTCGGTAAAGCGGGTGGAAGCGTTAACGTAAACCGCCGCCGCATCGACGTTATTGCAGAAAAGCTCTGCGCTTTCGCGGGTTTCGGTAATTATCGCTTCGCTGTGGCCCGTGCCGTGAGCGTTTATATGCGCAATCGCTTCGCGCACGCCGCTTACCACCTTTACCGAAAGGATATAATCGTTATATTCGGTAAAGAAGTCCTCTTCGGTCGCTTGGACCGCTTCAATTATTCCGCACACTCTTTCACAGCCGCGAAGCTCGACGTTTTGCAGCCGCGCTTTTACAAGCGGTAAAATTTCGTTTGCTATATCCTCGTGCACGAGCAGGCTTTCCGCCGCGTTGCACACCGAGGGGCGCTGGCGCTTTGCGTTGTCGATAATATTCAGTGCCTTTTCGAAATCGGCGCTCTTATCGAAATAAATATGGCAGTTGCCCGCGCCCGTTTCGATAACCGGGACCGTCGCGTTTTCGACAACCGAGCGAATGAGCGATTTACCGCCGCGCGGGATAAGCAGGTCGATGCTTCCCTTCATTTTCATTAATTTATTCGCCGTTTCGCGCGAGGTATCGGGAACAACCTGAACACAGTCCCCCGGCAAGCCGACCGAGGCAAGTGCTTCGGAAAGCACCTTTGCGATAGCGAGGTTCGAATTTATCGCTTCCTTGCCGCCGCGCAGAATAACCGCGTTGCCCGATTTAACGCACAGAGCCGCCGCATCGGCGGTAACGTTCGGGCGTGCTTCGTAAATTATCGCAATAACGCCGAAGGGCACGCGCTTTTTCGTGATTTTAATACCGTTCGGGCGTTCCCATTGCTCGCAATCCGCAAGCGGATCGGGCAGTGCGATAACCTTTTTTACGCTTTCGGATATTGCGTTTATGCGCGCTTTCGTAAGAGTAAGTCGGTCGAGCATCGAATCGCTCATACCGTTTTCTCTTGCGTTTGCAAGGTCTTTATTGTTTGCGTTTATTATTTCCAAAGCGCGTGCATTGAGTGCTTCGGACATTGCCAGAAGCGCGGCGTTGCGGGTTTCGGTGCCCGAAGCACCGATAACTGCGGAAGCCTCACGCGCGGAAGCGCACATTTGGGTAAGCATCATATTACAGCCCCTTCGGTCAATTTTTGTTTTGTGCGGCAAAATAGGTTCCCACAAATTCGCCGTCGAACACGTCGTAAAGTATTTCGGGGTTTGCGCCGTTTAAAATTATCATTGCGATACCGCGTTCGGTAACGTAGCGCGCGCTTTCGAGCTTGGTCGCCATACCGCCCGTGCCGCGTGCCGTACCCGCGCCCGCGCCCATAGCGTAAATTTCATCGGTTACGGTTTCGACGTATTCGATAAATTTCGCTTCGGGGTTGCTTCTCGGGTCGGAATCGTAAAGTCCGTTTATATCCGACATATTTATAAGAAGATCGGCGTGGCAGAGCTTTGCAACCGTAGCCGCAAGCGTATCGTTACTGCCGATTTTTATCTGTTCGTTCGAAAGCGTATCGTTTTCGTTTACGATAGGGATAATTCCCTGCCCCAAAAGAAGCTCGAGCGTGGTGCTCGCGTTCGTACTGCGTTCCTTATTATCGATAACGCTTCTTGTAAGAAGTATTTGCGCGATAGTGATACCGTAATCGGCAAAACGGCGGTCGTACATATCGATAAGCTGGCACTGACCGACAGCGGCAGCCGCCTGCTTCTGCTCGGTGGTGAGCGTTTTTCTGTCGAAGCCTGTTTTTGCAAGTCCGCAGGAAACCGCGCCCGAGGAAACGAGAATTATCTGCTTTCCGCTGTTATAAAGGTCCGCAAGGCAGGCAACCAGCTTTTCGACCTTGCGAAGATTCATATATCCCGATGCGTGCGTAAGGGTAGAGGTGCCCACCTTTACGACAACTCGCTTTATATTTTCGGTGTTGATTTTCATAATTTGCACTCACTTGCTATTTACATTTGATAATTTAGTATTATAATATAATAAAACACAAATATCAAGGCTTTTTTAAGAGGTTATCTGCATTATGGCAAAAAAACTGATACTCGCTTCGGCTTCCCCGCGCAGAAAAGAAATTCTTTCCACCGCAGGCTATTCATACACGGTTATCCCCTCGAACGCAGACGAGCTCACTTGGGGCGAAAACGCCTGCGAGCTTGTGCGCGAAAACGCACTTGCCAAGGCGCGCGAGGTCTTTTCGCGCTGTGAGAGCGGCTCGGTCGTTCTCGGTGCCGATACCGTCGTTTGCCTTAACGGGAATATTCTCGGCAAGCCGAAGGACGAGCGCGATGCGTTTGTTATGCTCAAAAGCCTTTCGGGCAGCAGGCACGAGGTAATAAGCGGCTATGCCGTTATCGGTGACGACTGCGAGAAAAGCGGTTATTGCGTTACCGAGGTTTGCTTCCGCGAGCTTTCGGACGATGAAATAAACGCGTATATAAACACGTTTGAACCTATGGACAAAGCGGGCGCATACGGTGTTCAGGAGCGCGCCTGTATTTTCGCCGAAGGCTTCAAGGGTGATTTTTACAATATTATCGGTCTACCCATCGCGCCGATATATCCTATGCTTAAAGACTTCGGGATTTTGCCCGAATGGCAAAAATAGCTATTTAAGCCACTCCTTCAACGCGTTCATTTCGCGCTCTGCATCGAGTGCGCCGATATTGTAAACCGCGCGGACCCGTTCGGGATCGTGCTCCATTCTGCCGATAGTAAGCGGAACGCTCGGACGGATAACGAACACCTTTCCCGCTTTTTCGAGCTCCTTTATATATTCGAGCGTTTTTTTGTAGCGTTCGCTCAAGCCGATTAGGGTTTGCACGAATTCGGGATATTTGCGGTACAAAAGCTTTGCAAGCAAGCCGTGCTCCTGCTTTTTTTCGTACCCTTCGTGGCGGGTAAGCACGATAACGTTGCGTTCAAAGCCCATATCTGTAAAAGCCTTTATCGGAATACTGTCGGCACAGCCGCCGTCGAGATATTTTTTGCCGTTTATTTCCACAATTTGCGAAAAATACGGAAGCGAGGCAGACGCACGCAGATAATCTATATCGGCAAGCATATCGTTGATTTTTATATATTCGGGCTTGCCGGTTTCGAGATTGGCAACCGTAACGTAAAACGGAATACCGCAATTATCGAACGCTTCGTAATCATAGGGCACCAATTTTTCGGGGAGCTCGTGATAGGCGAAATCGGTTCCGACGATGTTTCCCGTTTTTATAAAGCTTTTCAGGCTCATAAAACGCCAGTCGTTGCAATATTTCGTATAGTAATCTATACTTCTTCCCTTTTGGTTCGAAAGAAAGGAACAGCCGTGGATCGCACCTGCCGAAACACCGATAACCCCTTCGAACGCTATACCGTTTTCCATAAACGTATCGAGCACGCCCGCCGTGTATATTCCGCGGAAGCCGCCGCCCTCCAGAACAAGACCTGTTTTCAAAATTTTTACCTCTGATACGCAATTTTTTAATTTATTCGCAAAAATTATAGCATTTTTATCGGCTATAATCAAGGCATTGAATAAATTTAGCAAAATAGCGGATATTAATCACAACAAATATCGGAAGGATAGAATTATGAAAAAGGTATTCATTTTATTGCTTGCCGCTTTTCTTGCGGCTATGGCTGTTTTTAACGCTTCCGCCGAGGGAAGCGAAATATCCTATGGGAAGAGCTATACTCTTATCACGCCCGCATCTGCGGCTTACCCCGACAGCGCAAGCAAACTTACCGACGGTATATACGGCACCGTTCCCGACGGAAGCAGTAACTATTATTCAAGCGGTGCTTACGTCGGCTTTAATCAGGTCGATACCGACGAAAACGGCAATTTTGTAATTATTCTCGATCTCGGTCAGGTATACGGCGATATTTCGGCGGTCACAATAGGCTTTCTGAACGAAACCGGTGCGGGAATTTATGCGCCGAAGAGCGTTTCGTTTGCGCTTGCCGACGACCGCAACGGAAGCTACACCGAGCTCGGCGCGCTGAACACCGCGAAATCCACCGAAAGCGGAATTTCCGAAACCTTTGCGATGACGCTTGCGGCAGATAACGCCGAGGGCAGATACCTGCGCGTGACGATTACGCACTTGGGCGAATTTACCGATGCCGACGGCAATGCAAAAAACGCAGGCTGGACCTTTATCGACGAAATAAGCGTTTATTCATCGGGCGATAGCTCGAACGGCGCAGGCGGTGAAAGCGGCGAAGATTCCTCTTCGACCGCCGATGAATCCTCGACCACCGCCGAAAGCAGTGAAATAAGCGAAAACGAAGCAAGCGCGCCCGTAACCGAATCGAGCGAGCCCGAAATTCCCGACGCGGGCGACGACGGCGGAATTCTGGCGTTTATACTGCTTGCGCTTTCATCGTTTGCAATGATCGGCGCACTGTTTACAGGTAAAGCAATCAAAAACCGATTGTAAAAAAATAACGCTTCCCGTAAAAATCGGGAAGCGTTTTTTATTTTAGTGCTGCCAAGCGCCGAGATAGTTTTTCTGGTTTTCGGTAAGAGTATCGATCTTACAGCCCCAGAATGCGAGCTTTCTGCGCGCGACCTCTTCATCGACCTCACGCGGAACCTTAATAAGCTTTTCTGCGATCTTGCCCTGATTGGTAACGAGGTGGAGTGCCGAAAGCGCCTGAATTGCGAACGACATATCCATAATTTCGGCGGGGTGTCCGTCGCCCGCGCAGATATTAACCAATCTGCCCTCTGCGATAACGTAAACGGTGTTGCCGTTGGGGAGCTTATAGCCGATAATATTGTTGCGTGCTTCGAAGGTTTCGACAGCGTATTCGCGAAGAGCCTTCATATCGACCTCAACGTCGAAGTGGCCTGCGTTTGTAAGAATTGCGCCGTCCTTAAGAAGCGGGAAATGCTTGGTGGTGATAACCTCGCAGTCGCCGGTAACGGTGCAGAAGAAGTCGCCCTCTTTTGCCGCGTCCTCCATAGGCATAACCGCAAAGCCGTCCATAACCGCTTCCATAGCGCGAATGGGGTCTACCTCGGTAACGATAACCGAAGCGCCCAAGCCCTTCGCTCTCATCGCAACGCCCTTGCCGCACCAGCCGTAGCCTGCAACGACAACCTTTTTGCCCGCAACGATAAGGTTTGTGGTGCGGTTAATGCCGTCCCAAACCGATTGACCCGTGCCGTAACGGTTATCGAAAAGATGCTTGCAGTCTGCATCGTTTACCAAAACCATGGGGAATTCCAAAATACCCTCGCGCGCCATAGCGTGCAGACGGATAATACCCGTGGTGGTTTCTTCGCATCCGCCGATAACGTTGGGAAGAAGCTCGCGGTACTTGGTGTGGATAAGGTTTACAAGGTCGCCGCCGTCATCGATAATAATATTGGGCTTGCCTTCTTCGATAACGCGCGAGATATGCTCTTCGTATTCTTCGTCGGTGCAAGCGTGCCACGCATAAACGTTGAGCCCGCCGTGAACGAGTGCCGCCGCAACGTCGTCCTGAGTCGAGAGAGGGTTGGAGCCGGTGATATACATTTCGGCGCCGCCTGCCGCAAGCACACGGCAGAGATATGCGGTTTTCGCTTCCAAATGCACCGAAAGCGCAACGCGAAGACCTGCAAACGGCTTGGTTTTAATGAATTCCTCTTCGATACCGCGAAGAAGGTCCATATTGCTCTTTACCCACTGTATTTTTGTTTCGCCGCTTTCCCAAAGCGTAATATCCTTAATAGCGTAAGACATTTTCTTTTCTCCTTAATTATCCAAAAAGTTGACAATCTTATTTATATTGTAATAAAGCTGTTCGGTATCGATAGTGAGAAGCTCCTTGTGCTTCATAACCACGCGTCCGTCGATAATAAGCGTATCGGTTTCACTGCCGTCACAGCAATAACATACAGCCGCGTAATAGTTACGGAGCGGTATCATCTGGGGTACGTCGGTATCGAGCAGAGCAATATCCGCTTTCCAGCCCTCTTCGAGCCTACCGAGCTTTTCGAATCCGAGCGCGGAAGCGCCGTTGACGGTTGCGAAATCGAGCGCCTTTTTCGCGGGGATCGCGGTGGAATCGTAATTAGTGCCCTTGTGAAGCAGAGTCATATAATTAAGCTCTGAAAACATATTAAGGCTGTTGTTCGAAGCCGCCGAATCGGTACCGATACAGATATTTACGCCCGCTTGGTCGAGCTGATATATCGGCGCGATGCCGTTGCCGAGCTTGAGGTTCGATTTGGGGTTCGAAGCGACCGAAACGCCGTATTTTGCAAGTATCGAAATATCGTTTTCGGTAAGCTGAACGCAGTGAGCGGCAAGAGTTTTGTTTTCGAACAGACCGAGCGAAGCGACGTATTCGGTGGGGGTACAGCCGTTATCGCGCATACAGTCGTTAAATTCCGCCTTGCTTTCCGAAAGGTGAATATTGAGCCCAAGTCCCAAGCGCTTCGCTTCTTCGGAAATTTTCAGCAGATATTCCTTATCGCAGGTATAGATCGCGTGGGGCGCAAGCATAAATTTAATATTCTTTTCGTGCTTCCATTCCTCGATTTCTTTGAACTGGTCGTCGAGTCGCTTTTGTCCGCCCTCGCTTCCGACAAGCCCGCGGGAAACCACCGCACGCATACCGCATTCCGCCGCCGCGCGCGCGGAATTACCGGGGAACAGATGCATATCGCAGAAGGTTGCACAGCCGCGCTTTATCATTTCCGCGCAGGAAAGAAGCGAGCCCCAGTATGCTTGTTCACAATCCAAGCGGTCTTCCTTCGGCATAACGCCGTTGAAGAGCCATTCCATAAAAGGAAGGTCGTCCGCCGCGTTGCGAAGCGTTGACATATACATGTGGGTGTGTGCGTTTACAAACGCGGGAATGGCAAGGCGGTTGTTGCCCTCGATAATTTCATCGGCAACAAATTCGGGATCTGCCTTGCCGATTTTTGCGATAATACCGTCGGTGATTGCGATATCGGTAGTTTTAAGACCGTCGCCCTCGGGAAGAATTACGTTTTTAATAAGAAGATTCATAAAAAACCTCCGCAAATAACACAAAAAATAATCATAGACGTTATACAAAGTATATTATACTATGAAATTTATTGAAAATCAAGAAAAAAGGTTGATATTATTCAGATTTGGTGATATAATTAATCGGAAAAAATTTCGATTTCGGAAACAAGGTGTTAATATGTTTGAAATAGTTAAAAAGGAATCGCTCAATCCTACCGTTTCGAAAATGGTAATAAGCGCTCCTCAAATAGCAAAAAAAGCAGAACCCGGTCAGTTTATAATTCTTCGCGTCGATGAAGAAGGCGAAAGAATTCCGCTCACCATTGCCGATTACGACCGTGAAGCAGGCACCGTTACGATCATTTACCAGATCGTAGGCGGCACCACCAAGCTTCTCGATTCGAAAAAGGAAGGCGAATTTATCTGCGATTTTGTCGGTCCGCTCGGCAAAGCGACCGAAACCGACGGCATTAAAAAGGTTGCCGTTATCGGCGGCGGCGTGGGCTGTGCTATCGCGCTCCCCGTTGCGAAAAAGCTTCACGAGCTCGGTGCAGAGGTTCACTCGGTTGTCGGCTTCAGAAACAAGGACCTCGTTATCCTTCAGGACGAATTTACCGCCTGCAGCGATAAATATCTTATTATGACCGACGACGGCTCGATCGGCGAAAAGGGCTTGGTTACCGACGCGCTTAAAAAGCTTATCGAAAGCGGCGAAAAATACGATGAGGTTATCGCTATCGGTCCGCTGATTATGATGTTGTTCGTGTGCAAGCTCACCAAGGGATACGGTATTAAAACCACGGTAAGCATGAACCCCATAATGATCGACGGCACGGGTATGTGCGGCGGCTGTCGCCTTACCGTTGGCGGCAAGGTTAAGTTCGCGTGTGTTGACGGTCCCGATTTCGACGGACACGAGGTTGATTTCGACGAAGCGATGGACCGCGGCGCGATGTACCGTGAATTCGAACGTCATTCCTATGAAGACACCTGTAATCTTTTGAATAAAACGGTTGAATAAGGGGAGGAACAGAAAAATGCCTAATATGTCTTTGAAAAAGAACCCCATGCCCCACCAGCCGGCAGAGGTACGCGCACGCAATTTCCAAGAGGTTGCGCTCGGCTATACCGCAGAGCAGGCTATCGACGAAGCAAAGCGTTGCCTTAACTGCAAAAACCGTCCGTGTGTTTCGGGCTGTCCCGTAAATATCGCAATTCCCGAATTTATCGCACTCGTTGCAGAGGGCGATTTCGAGGGCGCATATAACGTTATCACCCGTCAGAGCTCGCTTCCCGCTGTTTGCGGCAGAGTTTGCCCGCAGGAAACGCAGTGCGAAAGCAAGTGCGTTCGCGGTATTAAGGGCGAACCCGTTGCAATCGGCAGACTTGAACGCTTTGTTGCCGATTGGCACAACGCAAACTGCAACACCCTTCCCACCCGTCCCGAAAGCAACGGTCACAAGGTTGCCGTTATCGGCTCGGGTCCTTCGGGCTTGGCTTGCGCGGGCGACCTTGCGAAAAAGGGCTATGCCGTTACCGTTTTTGAAGCGTTGCACGTTGCGGGCGGCGTACTTGTTTACGGTATTCCCGAATTCCGTCTTCCCAAAGCAATCGTTGCAAAGGAAATCGAAACGCTTAAAGCGCTCGGCGTTGAAATAAGAACAAACTACGTTGTCGGCAAAACCATTTCTGTCGACGAGCTTATGAAGGAAGAGGGTTTCGAAGCGGTATTTATCGGCTCAGGCGCAGGTCTTCCGAGATTTATGGGTATCGAAGGCGAAAACCTCAAGGGTGTTTATTCCGCCAACGAATTCCTAACCCGTATAAACCTTATGAAAGCATACCGCGAGGACAGCAAAACTCCTATCTTCCGTGCGAAGAAGGTTGCGGTCTGCGGCGGCGGTAACGTTGCAATGGACGCGGCAAGAAGTGCGCTCCGCTTGGGTGCAGACGAGGTATATATCGTATATCGCCGCGGCGAAAGCGAGCTTCCCGCACGTGCCGAAGAGGTCGAGCACGCAAAGGAAGAGGGCGTAATATTCAAGCTCCTCACCAACCCCACCCGTATTCTTAAAGGCGAAAACGGCTTTGTCGGCGGTATGGAATGTGTCGAAATGACGTTAGGCGAGCCCGATGCATCGGGCAGAAGAAGACCTGTCGTAAAGGAAGGCAGTGAATTCGTGCTCGACGTCGATTGCGTTATTATGGCGATCGGCACTTCGCCCAACCCGCTTATCAAATCCACCACCGAAGGTCTTGCGACAGAAAAATGGGGCGGAATTATCGCAGATGAAAGCGGTCTTACCTCCCGCGAAAACGTTTATGCGGGCGGCGACGCGGTAACCGGCGCGGCAACCGTTATTCTCGCAATGGGCGCGGGCAAAACCGCAGCTGAAGCGATCGATAAAAAGCTTTCCGAAAACAAATAAATAAAAAGCAAATGCGTCCCTGCCGTTTTCGCGGTGGGGACGCTCTTTTAAATAAACACTTTACAAAATGCAAAAAATATGGTATTGTGTAGATGATAAACGAAAACAACGGAGGATTTTTAATATGAAATGCCCTTCCTGCGGACATACCGAAGACAAGGTTATCGATTCCCGTCCCTCCTCGGACGGCGCATCTATCCGACGCCGCCGCGAATGTCTTAAATGCCAGAAGAGATTCACTACCTATGAAAACATCGAAACGCTTCCGCTGATTGTTATTAAAAAAGACCTCTCGCGTGAAACATTTGACCGCAACAAAATTTTGAACTCCATCATCCGCGCATGCGATAAGCGTCAGGTAACCCTTTCGCAGATGGATGCCATTGTTACCGAAATCGAAAACTCCCTGCAAAACACACTGCAGAACGAGGTACACTCCGAAAGTATCGGCGAAATGGTTATGGAAAAGCTCAAAGAGCTCGACGAGGTCGCATATATCCGCTTCGCATCGGTTTACCGTCAGTTCAAGGATATAGGCGCGTTTATGGCAGAGCTTCAAAAGCTTCTTGACGAAAAATAAGGATCAGGGCAGATTTGCACAGGGATTTCTCTCGTGGGTGTCTGCCCGTTTTTTACTATGAAAATCGAACTCGAAAACAACGAATATCTGCTCGCTATGCTCGAAGCTTCGAAGGAGCCCGCGCTTTTGCTCGATTACAGCCTGAAGGTAATCGCCGCGAATATCGAAGCGACGGTGCGCCTTTCGGAAATCGCTGTCGGCAGTGATGCTTCGAAATATCTTTCGGCGGTCGCCGCGGCGAATATCGCAAATATGGCAGAGGGCGAAATTTGCAGTGCCGAGCTCTTCGCAAAAGGGCTTCGCGCAACCGCAACGGTTTTGTGCGCCCGCAACGCAAAGCTGATGATACTCGACAGCATCGGCTATGCCGAGGAGCAGAGGCACGAAGCTGCCCAAAGCGAGCCCGAAAATAAAGAAAATTCGATCGGAAGCATTGCCGCGCGTTTGCGCGCAGAGCATTTTACGCCGCGCAAGCTGCCGTTTTTCGATACCTACACGGTTACAAATTCGCTTATCGCCGAAATTGCGGAGCGGTTTCCCGATATTGCAAAAAGAATCGTTTTCGAATCGCAAGAAAGCAAGCTGTTCGGTATCGGCTCACAGCGCGATTTTGCGCTGATTTCGGCGGTGCTTTTGGCGCTTTGCGCGGAAAACAGCGAAAACGGATATATTTTCATAAGCTCCGAAAGCGATCCCGAGCATCTGTTTTACCGCTTTTTCTGTTCGGACGCCGACCTTTACGAGCTGCCCGAAATCCGCCGTTTAAGGCTTCTTGCCGAGGGTAATTTGTGGAGTCTTACGCGGGTTGTGAACGATTGCGGCAGAAGCGGCTATGAAATCCGTGTTCCGCAGGTGGCAATCGGCGAAGAATTCCTCGTGCGCGATATTTCCGCAGAATTCCTGCGCGAAGCGGTCGCACTCGCCTTTTCGGAACTCTTGTCCGAATAAGACCTGTATTATATTGTGGCTGAATAACACTCTTCGACACCGTTTTGTGTTGACAAACCGATATATTTTGTGGTATTGTAAAGCCACGGGGCATTAGCGCAGCTGGGAGCGCACAACACTGGCAGTGTTGGGGTCAGGGGTTCGAATCCCCTATGCTCCACCAAATAAAAAGAAGTCAAAGCAAAGCTTTGGCTTCTTTTTATTTCGTTGTTTAATCGTGGGGATTCGAAGGGCGCGTGTTGAATGACGTGCCGGGGGCACGTCAGACCGCGCCACAGCTCCGCCCGCAGGCGGGCGAATCCCCTATGCTCCACCAAAATCGACAAGTTTCGAAAGAGGCTTGTCGATTTTACTTTTTCACTCTTCACTTTTCACTCTTCACTTTCAAAACTTGTCGATTAAGTAATAAGTAATAGTGAATAGTGAAGAGGTAAAGGAATCTGCTTCGCAGGTCATTTTTGCTTATATGTGAGTATTCAAAGTATTTCATTCAAATCGTTATAGCTCCCACAACCAAAAAGAAGTCAAAGCAAGGCTTTGGCTTCTTTTTTCTTTATTCATTGGAAGTGATGCGTTTAATCAGGCAGGCTTCTAACCTATCATGCCCTCGCTGATCTGCTTTATCGTATAGGGCATTTTGTCCTCTGCCGCGAAATCGAGCGTTAAGCGAATATCTCTCGAGGAAGATGCGATATACAGCTTATACTCGCCGGTTTCCACAACCCAATCGCGAAGCACGGGGTTATAATACGCAAGGTCGGAATAGGGCAGGCAGATATTTATCTCTTTTTCCTCGCCCGATTTCAAAAATACCTTCTTGAACGCCTTTAATTCCTTTTTCGCTCTCGAAACGCAGGAAAGCGGCTTTGCGGAATAGAGCTGAACGACTTCGGCGCCGTCTGCTTCGTCGATATTTTTAAGAGTGAAGGAAATGTTCAGATTATCGCCCTCTCTTTTAAGAGATGCGTTTTTATATTCGAATTCGGTATAGGACAAGCCGTGTCCGAAGGGATAAGCGATTTCTTCGGGGTGCGAATCGTAATAGCGGTAACCGATTTCGAAGCCTTCGTTATAGCGCACGACAAGTCCGTTGCCGATATCGAGATCTTGTCTTTCCTTTTTCGGAAAGGTTTCGGGGAGCTTGCCGCAGGGGTTAACTCTGCCCGTGAGCACGTCGGCTATTCCGCCGCCCGCCGCTTCACCGCCGAGCCACATTTGAAGAATGGCATCGACTCTGTTTCTCCATCTGCCAAACACCATAGCGGAGCCCGATTGACAGATAACGACAACCTTTTTGCTGTTGTTTACCGCGGCATCGATAAACATTTCCTGATTTGCGTTGAGCGAAAGCGTTCTTCTGTCGAAGTTTTCGGTGTCCTCGGATTCCATTGCGCCGACAAACATCAAAACTATATCGCAATCCTTGATGTCCTCGAGGAACGCGCCGACCTTGGGCCAAAGCATAACGTCGGAAAAGCTGCGCTTTTCATAGGTTTTGAGATAAACGAATTCGCTTTCGGGCAGAGCCTTTTTGAGCTCGGCAAGCGGGCTTTCGATATATTTATCGTGCGGGAACACCTCGGCGCTTCCCTGACCGTAGGAAAGTGCGTTATCGCCGTATTCGCCGACAACCGCGATTTTTTTGTATTTTTCGGAGTTAAGCGGTAAAACGTTATTTTCGTTTTTAAGAAGCACGGTGCCGTTTGCCGCAACGCGTCTTGCAACGTCGTGCAGGCGTTCGCGGTCGTAAACGGTGTTTTTGCTCTTTTCGGAGAGTGCAAAGCCGAGAAAGCGTTCAACCGCGTTATCTAGCCTTTCTTCCGTAAGCGTGCCTTCGGCAATCGCGCGTTCGAGCGTATCTGCCATAATCCAGTTATGCGGCATTTGCAGATCAAGACCCGCGGCGATAGCTCTGCCCGCGTTTTGCACTGCGCCCCAGTCGGAAACGACAAAGCCCTTAAAGCCCCATTCGTCCTTTAAAATATCGTTCAAAAGATACTTGTTTTCCGAGCACCAAACCGACTGATATTTATTGTAGGAGCACATAACGCTCTTCGGCTGTGATTTTTTCACCGCGATTTCGAAGCATTTGAGATAAATTTCGCGCAGGGTGCGTTCATCGGTTTCGACGCTGATATTCAAGCGGTCCTTTTCCTGATTGTTGAGCGCATAGTGCTTGAGCGATGCGGCAACGCCGAGGCTCTGAAGTCCGTTTATATACGCGGCGGCAAGCTCGCCCGCAAGCACGGGGTCTTCCGAAAAATATTCGAAGTTTCTGCCGCAGTTGGCGTATCTTTTAATATTTATTCCGGGGCCGAGCAGCATATCTACGTCGTGCTCGATACAGTCAATCGCCAGCGCTTCGCCCATTTCGTATATAAGCTCGGTATCGAACGTCGCCGCGGCGGAGCAAAGGTTGGGAAACGAGGTGCAGTTTTCCTCTTTTTCGTGACGGATACCGTGAGGGCCGTCTGCAAGATTTTTCGCGGGGATACCCAAACGCTCGACCGCGTGGGTAAGCATACCCGCATCGCCCGTTAAAAGCTGTGCCTTTTCTCTTGTTGTAAGCTGTTTTATGATTTCCTTGATTTCCATATTGTCCCCCTAAAGAATGCTTTATTAATAATATAATAAATTAAAGCCGTATAGTCAAGCTATATATTAACTTGTTCTGCGATTTTTGCTTTTCTTCCCTGCTTTATCCCGCGCAGCTCGAGCTCGCGGCTTATATGGTTCATCACGCGCTTTTTATCGGCGCTCCAAAGCGGAGAAACGAGAAATTTTTTCGGCGCATCGCCGGTTATGCGGTGAACGACGATATTTTCGGGCAGTCTTTCGATACATTCGAAAAGAATATCGGTGTATTCCTCGAGCGTAAGGGCGGAAAAGCTTCCTTTTGAATACTCTTCATAAAGGTCTGTGCCGCGCAGGATATGCAAAAGCTGAAGCTTTATTCCGTCGGTGCCTGCGGCGACGGCAAAATCGACCGATGCGAGCATATCGCTTGGCGTTTCGTTCGGCAGACCGAGAATTATATGGGTAATAACCTGAATTCCCGCCGCCTTTAATCGCTTTACCGCATCGGTATAGACTTCGTTTTTGTAGCACCGTCTTATATATTCGGCGGATTTTTCGTTCGAGGTTTGCAAGCCCAGCTCTACCCAAATCGGCTTTATCGCATTAAGCTCGGCAAGAAGCGCGATAACGCTTTCGGGCAGGCAATCGGGGCGGGTGGCGATAGAAAGCGCGACTATGTCGGTGCGCTCTGCGGCTTCGTAAAACACGGCTTTAAGATATTCAAGCGGTGCATAGGTGTTTGTGAAGCTCTGAAAATAGGCGATAAACCTTTCCGCCTTTGTTTTTTTCGCAACGAGCGATTTTGCGTTTTCGATCTTTTCGGAAATACTGCCCTCGCACGCGGCAAAATGCGAGCTCCCCGCAAGGCAGAATATACACCCGCGGTTATCGAGCGTGCCGTCGCGGTTGGGGCAGGTCAGCCCCAGATCGAGCGAAAGCTTATAAACCTTTTCGCCGAAGGTTTTTTGTAAATAGTCGTTTAGCGAATAATAATGTTTGTTCATAACCCTATTTTAACAAAAAATCGCGCAAGAATCAATAAATTTATTGACTAACCTTTCGCGGTTTGCTAAAATATCGTTAAAATAATTCCTTCGAGGACAAAATGTATGCTTAAAATATCTACCGAAATACGTTCTGCCGCCGCCAAGGTCGGCGAGGAAAAGGCGATAGAGCTTATCGCAAAGGCGGGGTTCGATGCCTTCGACCTTTCGATGCTTTCGATGGTGCGCTACAAGTGGGGCGAAAATATCTGCCTTCCCTGCGACCACCCGTTTGCAAGCGAAAACGCAGTGGAATACGTTAAAAAGCTTCGCAAAATCGGCGAGGAATACGGAATAGTTTGCAATCAGTCGCACGCGCCGTACCCCACCTATTGCCCCCAAATCCGTGCAACCTACGAAAAATGTATCGAGCTGACCGCCGTTGCGGGCGGTGAAATATGCGTTATCCACCCCGATAACTTTAAATCCGCCGAGGAAAACGCCGAAATGTTTTTCGAGCTTTTGCCCGTCGCGCACGCCTGCGGCGTTAAAATTGCGACAGAAAATATGTGGACGTGGAGCGAAGAAACGCAAAGCGCGACCGATGCCGCCTGCTCGAACCCGAAAAGCTTTTTGGAGCATCTTAAAGCGATCAACGACGATTATTTCGTTGCCTGCCTTGATATAGGCCACGCCGAAATGAACGGGCTGGGAACAAGCGCGGTCGAAATGATCGACGCTCTGGGAAGCTACACTCAATCACTGCATATTCACGATAACGATAAAAAGGGCGACCGCCACGCGATTCCCTTTTCGAGCAGTATCGATTTCGATGCGGTTGCAAAAGCGTTGAAGCGCAACAATTACAGCGGTTATTT
Organism: Eubacteriales bacterium; assembly: GCA_045636285.1. Classification (GTDB taxonomy): domain Bacteria; phylum Bacillota; class Clostridia; order Oscillospirales; family CAG-382; genus Coliplasma. Next base: position 787 of record JAZTXJ010000047.1, on the reverse strand, counting down.
AACGCTCGAAGCGGTTACCCACCTTGCACCCTTCGCGCCCGAAAACACGCAAGACGGTCTTATCGAGCTTGCAAATTCGGCAAAAAGGCTCGCAAGAATGATCGAGGAAGCATAAGACCGATATAAATGGGATAGCCACCCCAAAAATGCAGGCATTTTCGGGGACCCCGACTTACGCCCTTGAAAAGAAAATATAAAAGAAACAGTGTGCTTTCGACGAAATGAAAGTGCACTGTCTTTTTATAAGGAATAGAGATTTTTTATTGTATTTTCAAGGGCTTTGAAGAAAAACTTCGACTGTCGTAGATTACTACGCCGACGCTCGAATTTGATACCCCGAAAATTCAAGCATTTTCGGGGACCCCACACTTCAAAACTACCCTCGTTTCTCTCGGTCTGTTTCGTTTTGCAGACTTTGTCTGCAAACTGAATCAAGCTTCGGCAAAATCCGAAGCTTGATTCTTTTATTTGTAAGGAGAAGCAATATACGGTAATCAGTCTTCCGCTTTTGTTGCTTCGTCAAAGATAGCGACAACCTCTGCGGAGGGCTTTTTGTCGATAAGAGTTGCAACAACTGCCGCAATCATACCAACGGCAAAGCCGGGGATAAGCTCGTAAATTCCGGTGCTTCCCGAAAGGAAGATAAACCAGAGCACGTCGGTAAGAGCACCCGCGATAACGCCCGCAAGCGCGCCCTTATATGTAAATCTGCGCCAGAAGAGCGAAAGGATAACGACGGGACCGAACGCCGAGCCGAAGCCTGCCCAAGCGTTTTCAACGAGGTTCA
>JAZTXJ010000046.1:0-83042 GCA_045636285.1 Eubacteriales bacterium | reverse complement strand
AACATTTTCACCTTGGAGAAGTACTCAAGTGGTGAAGAGGCGCCCCTGCTAAGGGTGTAGGTCGGGCAACTGGCGCGAGGGTTCAAATCCCTCCTTCTCCGCCAAACAGAAAGACAGGCTTTTGCCTGTCTTTTCTGTTTGTTCTGAGGGGATTTGAAGGGCGCAGAGAAACAGTCCGGGGGACTGTTTCGAGCGCCACGGGGGAGTGAGCGAAAAGGCGTGAGTGTGCGGAGCAAAGCGGGAAGCCTTGAAAGCGAACGGAAAATCCCTCCTTCTCCGCCAAACAGAAAGACAGGCTTTTGCCTGTCTTTTCTGTTTGTTCTGAAGGGATTTGAAGGGCGAGTAAAAACGTGTCGGGGACACGTTTTTGCCGCCACGGGTTTGCGAAACGAAGGAAGCGAGAGCGCGGTGGAACTGCGCGGCAAGCGACGAAGTTCGCAAAAAATCCCTCCTTCTCCGCCAAAACAAAGAAGTCGTGCAGAGCACGGCTTTTTTGTTTTGGCTGTGTGGGCTTGATGAACCCTCGCGCCCGCGAGGGGGAAGCCTATGGGGTCCCCGAAAATGAGGAACGAATTTTTGGGGCATATAAGAGCGCCGCCGGGGACAGATACAGTGAGGCGGCTGAGTTGCAGCGGTCGAATTTTTACAGCGAAGTGACCAACGGAGCTGAATAAAAATTCGGGCACCGCAAAATCAAATCCCTCCTTCTCATTCAAATATAAACCGCGATTCTGATATAACGGAATGACGGTTGTTGAACATATCGTTAAAATGTACGGGTATAGGACAAAAAATGCCGCAAATTACTGTGTCAACCAATAAGATACTACCAATGTTTCGCAAAACCATTGTCGAAAACAATAATATATTATATAATACCTACACAAGGAGGTGGTCTATATGGAAAAGATAGGCACTATTATACGGAATCATAGAATAGCCCAAGGACTAACCCAAGAAGAACTTGGTGCAAAAGTTTTTGTCAGCAAACAAGCTGTTTCAAAATGGGAAACAGGTAAAACTCTTCCGGACATTGAAATGGTTAGAAAACTTTGTGATATTTTGGAAATAAATAAAGACGAAATTTTAGGCGGCTCGATAGAAGAAACGAAGAAAAGCCGTAAGTGGCTGAAAGTAGTTACCATTATTTCTGTAATAAGTATTTTGGTTGCATTGTTTTTTGGATTGGGTGGCTTTAACTACATAGATCGTCACACGCAATCGGGAGTTGTGTATGTGTCTGTATTTTGGGATGGCGAATTACTCACAACTGACGAATACAAGATGACAAGCAATCTTAACTTTGAGGATTTCAAGAATGGCTATAAATCCAATATCGACTACGGGGAAGTGCGCGGAACAATAAACCTTTCTGACGAGCATGAGATAGCGTTCGGATTTGTAAATACAAATAACTGGCACAATGTTCACATTCGTTTGGATATAGAAAAACAAAACGGTCAACTTGCGGTCAAGCAAACTATTACTTACGAAACAGATAACAAAGTTTATCAGGTTATAGTGACTGAGGATACTTCTGCTGACAATGAAGTGTCGGTTTACCGAGAGGGCGTATAGTTTTGCCTCCCCTAAATCAAAAACGCACCCCCTAAAATGACTATTAGGGTTAGTCTTCAAACCAAACCGCAATTCCGATACAAAAGGATTGCGGTTTTTGTTTTATTGTGATATAATGAAATTAGAAATTAACCGGGAGAAAAATCTATGAAAGCGTACACAGGGTTATATCCTTATGCTTTTATGTCATATTCGCATAAGGATGAAGATAAAATCAAACCTTTGATCGACAAATTGCAAAGTGTCGGTTGCAATATTTGGTATGATGAAGGAATTTTACCTGCAGATGAATGGGCAGAAACCATTGCTAAAAAGCTCTCGGGGGCAACACTTTTTTTCTTAATCTTATCCAACAACTCTATTGTCTCGCAAAATGTAAAAAGAGAAATATATTATGCCGTTTCAAACGATATTCCGATTTTAACTTTTTATCTTGAAGACATTGAGTTGCCACAAGGGATAGCTATGCAGTTGGGGATTTCGCAAGCTATTCATACAAAAAACAACGTAGAATCCGATTATACCACGATAAAAAATGTTTTTCCAACAGATGTGATTAACAACAGTGAACTGGATATTATTTACAGTACATCGAGATTTTTATATGCTTTTAAGCAAGATCATATACAAAACGAGTATTTCATAATTCAAATTGACCGCGAAACACAGAAACATAAAAAACTGTTTCATCATAAGGATAGTAAAGCTTTTTTGGCATGGTATACTTGTGAATCTGTACATCTTTCACCATACGACGAATTTAATCCGGATCGAAAAAAGACACTTTTCTTTTCTGTATACAGTGATTTAGATCATGATTGTGGCGTATCTGCACCTGATTTATATGTTCAAGCAGACTTTTCGATTATCGAACCCGATACAGATCACGCTGTTTTGCAAGTTTTAGGCGGACGACAAAAGCGAAAACAAGATTCCGCGACTGAGACAGAAATCATTTCTGATATTGAATCATCTTATTGGCTAAAGAATATTGCTGATGATTGAACGGTATCATAATTACACTTATTAGCAAAAAGGGAGGAAGATAAGATATGACAAAAAAGAATTTTTGGATGGTTATCCCCATTCTATTGCTTCCTTATCTTGCGCTATTTACACTGGCAACCGTTTTTTTATCAACCAAGATTGATTTTTTCAGATACATTATGAAAGATGTATTCGGCTCAAATGCGCTATATTTGATAGGGACTTTTATATTATTCTGTATTCTCGCTACAATACTTGGCATAATCTGCTTTGCGTTTAGCATCTATAATAAATGGGATGCTTTATCATTGGCAAAAACAGTGATGATAATCAAGCTGATTCAAATTCCGGCATACGTGCTGATTTTTGCCTTAGGTGTTTTTCTTGCGATTACGATTTTTGCATTTCCGTTATCGATAGGACTGTTTCTGTTTGATTGCTTCTCCTTGTTTTTAACCGGAGCTTTGGTGGTTTCTGCCGCGATCAACTCGATCAAACAAGGTCTTTTCAAACTGAAAGACATACTTTGGGTAATGATATTACAGTTCTTTTTTTGTGCAGATGTTATTTCAAGCATTATTTTCTACGTCAAATTAAAAAAACATAGCCGATAACTCAAATATTCAAAACGTCGCATGTTCCAACGCTTGAATACAATGCAAATTTATTGTGGTATAATGTATGCAATGCCACTGCAAAAAACGGAGGAGATATGAAGATCGAATGGACTTTTGATTTGCCCACGGATGAAAACAGTCAAGATTATCACTATGAATCTCCCATCTTGATCAAGGACAACAACCTATATTTTATAAGTCGCCGTCCCAAATCCGTTTTACACGTTATAGACACGGAAACGGGAGCAGAAAAGTTCAGGTTCGAATGCGAAGGACAGTCGGTTATTGCTAAAAAGTGTTTTTTTGCAGAGTATCAAGACAAGATAATTGTTTATACGGGTGAGCTTTGGATCTATGAAAACGAAAGACTTTCTAAAATGAGTCACGTTTCGATTGACGACGATATAAACTCTTATATATTAAAAGATAATTACTTTATTTTCGCAGACAGATCGTCCTTATGGTGTTTGAATTTGGATTTTCAAAATCTTGAATGGAAACATAATATTTTAAATACAACGCTTTATAAAGCCGGAGATATTTGCCTGTTTGAAAATGCGGTCGCATGCTACGGCAACGATCGACTGCTGATTATTGATATTGTCGGCGGAGCGATAAAAGATCAAATAAAAATATCTCGCATAAATAAACTTTTTATGCCTATCAGATTGGATGATCGGACTTTGTTGATCGGATTTACAAACTGGTCAAATGCGGGAATTTTGAAATATGATACAATAGATCAAAAAGTTCTTTGGAAAAGCAAACGTTCATTCGAAGGTCCGCTTCCGAGATGTAAAATATATCGGCAGGATAATCTTGCGTATTGGGTAAAAAACGATACGGAGCTGGTTTGCTTGGATATAGATACCGGCGAGGAAACGTATTGTGTTAAGACTACCCCTTGGCTCTATACGGATCCCTTGTTTATAAAACCTTGTCTGATGTACGGCACAGCGGGCAGAGATGGCTATTTTGTAAATCTTGACGCACAAAGCGGAAAAGAAAAATGGTCGATTTTTTTGAAGAACGGTTGCGATTATTTCGATTTGTACGACGAAACGGTCATTCTCGGCGATTTCGAAAAGCTGATTTATCAAGTTGATATTGCAAGCGGAAAAGTATTGCAAAAGCTCTCGGTAGACGGCGAGGTTGTGGGAAGAATCAAGGTTCACCAAAATAATATATATACGGTTATTTGGGGAAAAGAAAACGCTTCGGTTCGACTCATCAAAATCAAAATATAATAAATCGTTTTACTCTTTCACATTCCTATCCACAAGGAGATAAATATATGCCGCAGCAAACTATAATTGAATTTTTAAAAGGAACGCTCGATATAGTTGAATTCAGGCGTCTTTACGACGAGAAGCCCGAAATCGATAATTTTCTTCAATCGATTATCGACGAAATGAAAAAAGACCCTTCGCGCAAGCCCATTCCTTATCCCTGCAAAACGAGCGACGGTAAAGAATATCGCTGTTTATCTGCCGTGCCCTATCTGCTTGCTCCCGAAACCGATCCCGGACTTCAATACTGTCCGCCAAGATATTTTTCGGTGCGGCAGTGTTTGACCTATGAATTTCGTTTGTTGACGCACGACGTAGAAACCGCAGACGGCGCTTCACAATTTTACAATGAGGTATACGAAATCTACTACCAATTCGACCAAAGCATAGAATATTACGGCAAGTATAGGGAAGCATATTGCTTCGCGCTGGACGTTATTCCCGAATATCTTTCGGGCGGTGAAGCGGAAAAATACATACAAAAGCATATCATTCCGCTTTTTCCCGAAACAATGAAGAAAACCGAGCGCAAGCGCGCAATCAAGGCGAAAATCAAGGAAGCCTTTAAAAGCGAAAAAGGCTATCCCTGCTGGCCGCAAAGCTCCGAATGGCCGATGGATGCGGAAGGCAAGCCCGCAACCTATATCGGAAAGGGAAAAAGCCAAGGCGACCTGCGCCGCTTCCGTTTTCGTGATGAAACAAACGGCGAAAATATAGTTGTCGAGCAGTTTTATTGATAAGGTGCGTATGAAGCGAATAGTAAAGCACTGCGACGATAAATATTTCGGCAATCGAGTGGATATTTATGAAGCTTTAGATTATTATTTCTGTATCTGCCGCGAGCGAGGCGAAACGGTGTTTTCGCTTATCGATAAAAGCTTGAAAAGTATGTTTCCCGTAAGCTCGATTTTGAATAAAGCAAGCATCGAATACGATTTCGAATCGAATAGAGATGAATTCGAACTTCCTTTTGATTTCGATTTGGATAAATTGGGAAAACAAGATTGTCCCACATATTTTGCCGATTTGATTACAAAAACAAAAAGCCATCAATGATGGCTTTTTTATTATGAAATTTCGCGGGGGTGTGTGAAACGTGTTTGCGGGGAAATCAGGCTTGCTTCGTACTTTTTGTTCGAAGGAACATCGAAAGCGCCAAAAGGCACAAGGCGGGGTAGTAGGTGCCCATACAAGCGTGATCGGTCCAGCTCCAAAGTCCGATAAACCAATCGAACACCAGCATAAGATCCGAGAAAAAGAAGAGCGCGCTTGCCAGAGCGATAGTTGCGTTGACAAGTGTTTTTTCACGAATAAGGTTGCCCAACGCCTTGCCGAGCATTGTCGAAATAATCAGCGCATATACGATACACACGATACGGAACACCGCCGCTTCGAATTCAAGCAACGGACATAAGAGAAGAAACGCCAAACAGCCGAGAAACAGCAGAGCGCTTAATACGCAGTCGAGCTTTTGCATCTTCTGTGTGAAGCAGTAAGCCGCCACGAAGCAGACGTGTCCGAGCGCGAAGGTTGCCGCGCCGACAATAAAATCGTAACCGATCAAAACGTCGCCGAGGAACGCCAGAATCAAACCGAAAACCATTCCGACATGGAACTTTTTCTCGCTTTGCTTGGCGGTAAGCGCATAGCAGAGGTTAATAATACCGAGCAGAGCAAAGCCGGCACTGCAAATGCACTTCAGTGTAAAATCAAAGCCGTTGGTCTGATAAAAATAATTCAGTATAAAGATTGCGGAAATTATTACGCTGTTCAGCGCGAGCATAATTTTGTTTTTCATTCGTTTACCTCAAAAAAATATGCAAAAGAGCTTCGTAAAGCTTGCTCTTGAACGGCTGGTACCTCATCGGTAAATCCATCCAAGTCTTTTTATCGACGATAGATTTGCTGTGCGAAAATGCATCGAAGCCGCGCTTGCCGTGGTATGCACCCATACCGCTTTCACCGACACCGCCAAAGCCCATTTCGCTTGTGGCAAGGTGAATAACGACGTCGTTAATACAGCCGCCGCCATAGGAAAGCTCGGTGGTTACGCGCTTGATATGCTTTTTGTCGTTCGAAAAGATATAAAGCGCCAACGGCTTGTCCTTGTCCTTGAGCTCGTCGATAAGAGAATCGAAATTATCAAATGTAAGAATCGGCATAATCGGCCCGAAGATTTCTTCGCCCATAACCGCATCGGAAAGGGTTACGTTGTCCATAACCGTCGGTGCGATTTGGCAGGTATTTGCGTTCACCTCGCCGCCGATAACGACCTTGCTTTTGTCGATCAATCCGCACAGGCGCGAAAAATGCTTTTCGTTGATAATCTTGCCGTAATCCTTGTTTTTAAGCGGGTTTTCGCCGTATTGCTTTTTGATTTGCTTCACAACCTCGGCTACGAATTCGTCCTTAATACTCTTTTCGCAGAGAATATAGTCGGGAGCAACGCAGGTCTGACCGCAGTTAAGATATTTGCCGAATACAATTCGTTTTGCCGCGAGCTTTATGTTTGCGCTCGAATCCACAATACAGGGGCTCTTGCCGCCAAGCTCCAAAACCGCGGGTGTCAAATGCTCGGCTGTATGGCGAAGCACCTCCTTGCCGACGTTTTGACTGCCGGTAAAGAAAACGAAATCGAATTTTTGCTCCAGCAACGCGGCGTTTTCGGCTCTGCCGCCCATAACGACCGCAACGTATTCGGGCGCGAAGCATTCGGTGATGATTTTTTCTATAACCTTGCTTGTTGCGGGGGAATATGCGCTCGGCTTTACAATAGCGGTATTACCTGCGGCGATTGCATCGGCAAGCGGGTCTATCGTCAAAAGAAAGGGATAGTTCCACGGGCTCATAATAAGCGTGTTGCCGTAGGGGACGGGCTGCTTATAGCTGTGCGATGCGAACTGTGCAAGGGGAGTATAGACGGTTTTTCTTTTCGCAAAACGCTTTGTGTGCCGAATCATATAAGAAATTTCGGAAAGCACAAGTCCGCTTTCGCACATAAAGCCTTCGTAATGGCTTTTTCCGAGGTCGGTTTTCAACGCTTCGTTGACCTCGGTTTCGTATTTCTTCACGGTCGCATAAAGCCTTTTGAGCTGTTCGATACGGAACTTAACGGGAATGGTCGCACCGCTTTTATAATATTTTCTCTGCTTTTGAAGCAGGCTTTGAATCTGTTCGCTTGTCATTTTATTTGCTCCAATCTGCTACTTGGTAATAAAAGCGCTCTAATTCCTTTTTTGTCATAAGCATCGGCACGGGATAAAGCGGATTTGCCTCTTTTTCGGCGTGGCGCGCCAAAATATCGATGTCCTTTTCGCAAATTCCCGATAGCTTGTCGGGGATGCTCATATTGGCATTAAGCTTTTTTATTGCGGCAATAAACTTTATCGCGCCGTTCGTTACAGTATCCTCGTTAGTAACCACGCCTGCCGCGATACCGAGCTCGTACAGCTTTTTGTGAATACAGCTTCCGTACGCTTCCAGAACGTAGGGCATAAGCACCGCATTTGCAAGACCGTGAGGAGTGCCGTATTTTCCGCCGAGCGAGTGTGCAAGCGCGTGAATATATCCGACGTAGGATTTCGAAAAGGCGATACCCGCTTTGTACGCCGCGTGAAGCATATTTTCCCGCGCTTCGCGGTCGCGCCCGTCGGTATAAGCTCTTTCGACGTTTTCGAAAACGAGCTTGGTCGCTTCAAGCGCAAGCCTTCTCGTTTCTTTTGTGGTGGAACGGCCTATATACGCTTCTACCGCGTGGGTGAGCGCGTCTACACCCGTGGAAGCGGTAAGATGCGGCGGCAGGGAATAGGTGAGAGTTGCATCGAGCACCGCGTAATGAGGGATCAACGGAAAGCTCATAATCGCATACTTGCGGTGCTTTTCGCTGTCGGTAATCATCGCCGCAAGGGTGGTTTCGCTTCCCGTGCCCGCGGTGGTGGGAATAGCGATAAAGGTGGGCAATTTGCGCCACGCCTTCAGCTTGCCGCCCAACTGATTGACCGTTCTTTTGGGGTATACGACGCGCACACCGACCGCCTTCGCGCAATCTATTGCAGAACCGCCGCCGACGGCGATAAGCGCATTGCAGTTATTGGCGTAATAGACCGATAAAGCGTCCTCGACGTTTTCGACCGTCGGGTTGGGGCGGGTTTCGTCGTAAACGGTATAGGGAATATTGCATTCCTTTAATGCGTGTTCGATCGGATTTAACAATCCGTTCCCTGCGATGCCCTTATCCGTAACGATAAGCACGTTTTTCGCCTTTTCTTTTGTCAATACCGCGCCGAGCTTGGTGCAGGAATCGATAATTTCGGGTTCTCTGTAAGGAAGAAACGGCATTGCTATTCTGAACGCCGCCTGAAAAGCACGGCAAAATGCTGCTTTAAGAAAAAACATAATTACTCCCTGCTTTCGCTGCTTCTGGAAACGGCATCCAGACAGTCGCTGATTATGGAAAGACTGCGATAAAACGCTATTCTTTCTTCTTCGGTAAGTCCGCCGCTGATCGCATCGAGAACGCCGTTTATTTTATCGGCAATCTTTTTGCCGACCTCGTTTCCTTTGTCGGTAAGCACAAGCAGACTTTTGTATCGCTTTGCGCTCTTCGATTCGCAGGTTAAAAAACCGTTCGTTTCGAGATAATCGAGCGCGCGGGAAATGGTCGCCTTGTCCTCTTCACAGCGTTCGCAAAGGTCTGTTGCGGTTGCACCCTTGGAGGAATAAAGATAATAAAGGCAGGAAACGTGAACGCTTCTTAAATTGTATTCTACCATTTCCTGATTTTTGATTTTTCTGATATTACGGCTGATTCTGTTAATCAGAACGGTAAAGGTTTCGAATCTTTCTTGCATAAGACTTTCTCCGTGAATTAATCTATACTCATATCAAGCTTGAAGCGCATAATTTTACGCAGTGTGTTTTTGGGAAAATCTTCCGTGCGGATCTTTACCACGTTGATTTTCTTGTACGAAACGGCGCTTCTGTTATATTTTTCGATATGCGGCTGTAAATATGCCTTTACGTCGCTTATTTCGTTCTTTAAAACGTATTCGTTATCGGGGAAAATTTCCGCAACAATCGCGTTGTGCTCAATCCCTCTGCGGCTTTGTCCTTCATAAACGACGATATCCTGCACACCGGGGACCGAAATCAGCTCGTTTTCGATTTCTTCGGGATATACGTTTTTGCCGTTGGAAAGAATAATCAAATTCTTTTTTCTGCCGGTTATATAAAGTATTCTGTTCTTTGTGAGCTTGCCGTAGTCGCCGGTTTTGAAAAATCCGTCGCTGTCCATTACCTCGCGGGTCGCTTCCTCGTCTTTATAGTAGCCGAGCATAACGTTTGCGCCTCTTACGCAAATTTCGCCCTCGCCCGCTTCGTTCGGCTTGCTTATTTTCACCTCGTCCATATCGAGAACGGTTCCGACACTGCCCTTCACAACGTTCAGGCTTCGGTTAACCGAAATCAACGGCGAGCACTCTGTAATACCGTAGCCGTTCAGAACAGAAATTCCCAAGCCCTCGAAAAACGAAACGATGTCCTGGTTAATAGGCGCGCCGCCCGTTACAATAGTTTTTACCTTTCCGCCGAAGGCTTTTCTTATTTCGGCAAAAAGCCTTTTGCGCAGGTCGATAAGTCCCAAGCTTGCAAATTGGGTAACCTTGGCAACCTTTATCATATTGTTGACCAGCGCATCCTTGCCCTGATTCTTGAGCGTGGCTTGTATTTTTCGGTAAAAGGTTTCCAAATAAAGAGGAACCAGCACGAGATGACCGGGCTTTTCGGCAACGAGCTCCTTTTGCACGTAGCGTATACCGCTGGATAAATATACCTCGGTTCCTATCATAACGTGCGCCAAGAGCATAACGGTAGAGCCGTACGTATGGTGCGGCGGCAGAACCGAAACGGTTTTGCTTGCAAAATCGATATAGGGCAAAACGTCGGACATATTGCGGATAATGGAATCGGTGCAAAGCATAACGCCCTTGCCCTTGCCGGTCGTTCCCGAGGTATAAACAAGAAGCGAAAGCTTGCGGTTATCGAAGTCCACGGCAAAATAAGGTCTTCTGTCCTCGGAATACTTTTTTCTGCCCTTCGCGATCATAGCCGAAAGACTTTGCTCGCCCTCTGCCCCGAAAAAGACGGTTTGGGATTTCAAATCGCAAACGCGACAGATTTCTTCGGCCTTGGCGGAAAGGTCTTCATCGCAGAAAAGATAGTCTATATCGGCGTTCTTTGCGGTGCTCGCAAGCTCCGCGGCGCTCCATTCTCTGTCGAGAGGGACAAGAACCGCCCCGATAAGAAGGGTTGCGTAATAGGTAACCGCGAAATCGTAAGACATCTTTCCGACCGCAACGATATGCTTTCCTTCCATTTTGCGAGAAAGCATTTCGCTTGCAAGCGCTCTTACGTCATCGCGGAATTCGATATAACTTACAGTCACCTTTTCCTTGTCGTTGGGCTTTAAGCGGTAAGAAAACGCGGTGCTGTTACCATAGGTCTTTGCGGCATATTCTACTATATGGCGAATACTTTTAAATTCTCTTTTGGGGTGTAACTGTTCGCTATTCATGGAAAGATTACTCCTTTTTCGCTATCAAATGCTGCGCGCGGGCTTTGAATTTTCGGAACGGAATTTGCCGAGCGCTACTTGTTGAAATGTCAACAAGTTTCGAAAAGATTGTTTTTCTGCCTTTGTGCCCCATTTAATCTTTGCGTTTCGGCGCAACGATGCGGTATTTTCCTTTTCTTGACAAAGAACGATTGGTGTGCTATCATATTAGTATAAAAGCTACGAGAGGTGTATTTATGAAAAAGGTTGTATGTTTATTCTTTGTGATAATTTTTGTCGTAATCTTTTCATCGTGCGCTTATTTTCAACAGTACGAAGAATCCCGTCGCTCCGAAGATTCCCGTCGTGTTGAAGAATCATTGTTGGCAGAAGAGTCTTATTATATTACGGCAGGCGATTTTTACGATAAAATTGTCGAATCGATAGCTTTGATTGATGTTATCGCAACCGATGTATGTTCGGTTTGGCAAGATGCCGATTATGACGATTCTGCCGAAAAAATCAACAAATCCATTCAAAAGGCACTGTCCGAGCATCAAGAAAAAATAGATGCGGTGAAAAATTTAGATGTAGAAATACAAGCTGTATATGAAACTGCGAGATTGTCGGTTGTTTCAGCCAAAGTTATTTATGTGATGACACGCTATATTGAATACCGTGATTCTGTGTTCAATGCCAATGCCGCATTTGAACGTCATGGATATAGTGACGTTTCGTGGAACAAGGAGTCGTTAGATTCCGCTTTGCGTGAACTATACGTATTGTTATAAACCATAAAAGGAGAACAAAAATGGGATTTATTGTCAGAGCAATACTCGATTTATTTAAGGGCATACCCGAAAAGAACGGCGAGCCGAGAGCGGATATGTTTCTTCCGCGCTGGCTTTTGGTGTTCGGCTGTCTGCTTGCTTTGGGCGCGGTAGCCTGCTTGGTTGCATTTGCGATTCTTTTGCATTGGGGCTGGCTTATCGGTATGGCGGGATGTGCGATACTTTCGGTGCTTGCGTGTATGTGCTGGTTAAACCAAAAAATAATCGTGCTTGACGACGAGCGCTTTCAATACACAACCTTTACGGGCACGAAAAAGATTTATCGCTTTGCCGATATAAAGAGAATTCGCAGAAATTCCGATTCGGCCACCCTTTTTGTCGGCAACGATAAGGTGCATATCGAATCTGCGGCGATACTTTCCGACCGTCTTGTTCGCAAAATCCACGAAGCACTCGAAAAAAACGCATAAATGCGAAAATCAAGGTGAAGAAAATGACTGCGAAAGAGATTTATGAATCGTTGCTTGTCGGCGCGATAAGCGTATGGGAAAACACCTGCGACGGACTTATCGCAGGGGACAGCGAAAAAGAGGTAAGCAAGCTTGCGACCTGCTTTAAGTTGACCGCAGAGCTGATCGACAAGGCGGCGCGCAACGGAATCGATATGATTATCACGCACGAGCCGACCTTTTCGCAGGGCGATAAAGCGGCGGAATTTTTCGGAATCGACAAGCTCAAGCACGAGCTTTTGATCAAAAGCGGGATTACGGTTTACCGTTTTCACGACCACGCGCACCACCGCGAATGCGATTATATCCACGCGGGCTTTATCCGCGACGTCGGCTTGAAAATAAAGAAAAAATACCCGATAGAAAGCCTCGGCGTGCGTAGATACGAGCTCGATGAAGCGGTTACAACGCGCGAGCTTGCAAGCCGCATACGAGAACGGCTCGGTGTGGAATTCGTGCGTATCGTCGGGCGCGACGATTACCCCTTGCAAACCGTCTGTCTTGGGCTTGGCGGAGTGGGATTTGCCCAGATCAACAAGCTTTTCGAACCGGGAAGCGACCTTTTTATCACCGGCGAGGTAGGCGAGGTGTGCGTTGACGAATACGTGCGCGATGCCTGCTGGTTCGGCGAAAACAAATCTATTATCGTGCTTGGGCATTACAGCTCGGAATATGCGGGCATGCGCCTTTTGGCAGAGGAGCTTTGCGGGCGCGGTATCGATACGGTATTTCTCGAAGGCTTAGAGGTTTACCACGGAATATAAAACGTTCGGGCGTACGGTCGGCAGGGTTTCCAAAAAGGAATTCCGCCAACGTGCGCTCTTTTTAATTTAATAAAAAATCACTTGCAAAACGCGTTCGCGTATAATATAATAGAGGTGATTATATATGTACGTATTTTGCAGTGTTTTTGTTTCGGTGCTTGCCGCTTTGGGAGTGGCGCTTGCCGTGCTCGAATTTGTGCGCGTACACCGCGCAAGGCACGCCGAATACATTTGCGTTTGCTTTCGCGAAGAGCTTCTTTTCGGGGATTGCGAGCCCGATATGCTTATTATCTGCCGTACCGATGCAGAGCAGGAGGAGATAATAAGGCGGGTTTGCAACGGCGAAAGCAGAACGGTTTATATAAAGAAGTGTTGAATTTTTCGGAAACGAGGTAAAAGGGTTTGGGCGAGCTGTATCTTGACGGCGTTGTTGAAGATATAATATATTCAAACGGCGAAAACGGATACACCGTCTGCACCATAAACTGCGGCGGCGAACCGATAACGCTTGTCGGCATAATGCCCTATATCGGCGAAGGCGAAACCATTCGCGTTCAGGGCGATTGGCAGGTGCATTCGACGTTCGGTCGTCAGTTCAGGGTGGATTATTTCGAAAAAAGACTTCCCACCACCGTTGCGGCGATAAAAAAATACCTCGCATCCGGCGCAATAAAGGGTATCGGCCCCGTTACAGCCGAAAGAATTGTCGAACGGTTCGGGGAAGACACGCTCGACGTTATCGAAAACAACCCGCGCTGGCTTTGCGATATTCGCGGGATTTCCCCCAAGCGCGCCGACGAAATACAGCGGAACTACGTCGAACAGTTCGGTATGCGTAACGTGATGATGTTCTGCAACGAATTTTTCGGCCCCGCGCTTTCGGTAAAGATTTTCAAGGCATACGGCTCTGCGTCGATAGATATTATCAAAGCAACGCCCTACCGCCTTTGTGCCGATATTCAGGGTATCGGGTTCGAAAAGGCAGACAGGGTTGCCATGTCGGTCGGTATCGCTCCCGACAGCCCCGACAGAGCAGATGCGGGCATCGTGCATACGCTTAACGTTGCCGCAATGAACGGCGGGCATTGCTATCTGCCCGAACACGAGCTTATCGAAGCCGCTTCCCGCGTGCTCGGAGTAAATGAAGAGGTAGCGCGTGCGGCGGCGGAACGGCTCTGCACGGTCGAAAGAATAAAAAAATTCGATATAGGGGAATACAAGGCATATTCGCTTTCCGAGCTTTATTCGTCGGAGGTGTATATCGCGGCGAAGCTTCAGGCGCTTTCGGAGTTCAAATTCCCGTTTGTGCTCGAAGGGCTCGACGAGCAGATAACCGTGCTCGAGGAAAAATACGGAATAAGCTATGCACCCGAACAGCGCGAAGCGATTTCGTTTGCGCTCACGGGCGGAGTTACCGTTATCACGGGCGGACCCGGTACCGGTAAAACGACGGTTATCAAGGCGATACTCGATATTTGCAATATACTTAAATTTTCCTGCGTGCTTGCCGCGCCGACGGGCAGAGCGGCGAAGCGAATGTTCGAATCCTCGGGCAAGGAAGCGAAAACCATACACCGTATGCTCGAAGCGAGCATTTCGGATAACGGACACCACCATTTTCAGCGCGATGAGGAAAACCCGATAGCGCAAAAGGTTATAATTATCGACGAAATGTCGATGGTCGATACAAACCTTATGTGCGCGCTTCTTAAAGCGGTCAAGCTCGGAAGCTATCTAATACTTATCGGCGACCCCGACCAGCTTCCCCCCGTTGGACCGGGAAACTGTCTTAACGATATAATAAATTCACAAAAATTCAACGTGGTAAGGCTCGATAAGATTTTCCGCCAAGCCGAGCAGAGCCTTATCGTAGTCAACGCCCATGCGATAAACCGCGGCGAAATGCCGATAATCAATTCGCGCGATAACGATTTCTTCTTTGTCGAAAAGCGCAATACCGAAGAGGTAAAGGCGTTGCTTGTCGCGTTTGTTTCCGAACGGCTTCCCAAGCGCTATAACGCCGATCCTTTGGAGGATATTCAGGTCATCTCCTGCACGCGCAAGGGCGCTTTGGGCACTTACGAGCTGAACACGCTGTTCCAGAACGTGCTCAACCCCAAAAGCAATAAAAAGAACGAAAAGAAATACGGAAGCGTGCTTTTCCGCGAAGGCGATAAGGTTATGCAGATCAAGAACGACTATGACCTTGAATGGAAGCGCGGAGCCGAATCGGGTACGGGTGTATTTAACGGCGATATCGGCAGAATTTCCGAAATAGATACCCGCAACGAAACGGTAACGGTCGATTTCGAGGGACGAATGACCGAGTACGATTTTTCACAGCTCGATGAGCTCGAGCACGCCTATGCCGTGACCGCACACAAAAGTCAGGGCAGTGAATACAGAATAGTGGTTATCCCCTCGTTCGATGCGCCGTTCCCGCTTATGACGCGCAACCTGCTCTATACCGCGGTGACGCGTGCCAAGGATATGGTCGTTATCGTCGGCTCGAGCCGTTCGCTTTCGGTAATGGTCGGGAACGACAGAATACCCGTGCGCCACACGGCGCTCAGGCATCTGCTGGAGCTGATATGAAAACAGACCTTATATTTCCGCTTCCCTGCACGATATGCAAGCTCAATATTTGCTATAACGAGCTTCCGTTCTGCGAAAAGTGCATAAACGAGCTTCAAAGAATTCTCACAACCGAATGCCGCGCCTGCGGCAAAAAGCCGTCTGCCTGCACCTGTGCGGAAAACCGCAACGTAAGATTTGCGTTCTTCTATAAGGGCAGAGTGGCGCGCAGTATTATTTATCTTATTAAGGATAAAGCAGATAAACGCGCAATGGATTTTTGGGCGGAGCTTGCCGTGAGAGCAGGCGGGATTAATATGAAGGGCTTCGATGCGGTCGCGTTTGTACCCCGCTCGAAGCAGAACCGAAACCGTTACGGGTTCGACCAATCCGAGCTTTTCGCAAAATCGGTTTCGAAGCTTTACGGTATCCCCGCGATATATGCGCTCGAGCGTATCGGCGGCAAGGAGCAAAAGCTTTTGAGCCGCGGTGAGCGCTATAAGAATATGCTCGGTCGGTTCAGAATAAGAAAAGATTACAAAACGGATAAAATTTACAACAAAATTCTTTTGGTGGACGATATATGCACCACAGGCGCGACGATAAAGGCGTGCGCGGATATTCTGCGCGGAACCGTTTCGCGCTCGGTAGTGCCGTTGGTTCTCGCAAAAACAGATTAATTTAACAAGGGAGATCAAAAATGAAACAGAACGACCTTATCCGTATCCCCGCAGGAGAGCTGCTGTGTACCGTTTCGCGCAGGAAGGATGGCATTGCGCTTTATTCTCTGCGTGACAGAAAGATCAAAAAGAATTTTCTCACTGTCGAACGCCCTTTGTTTACCCTTACCGCACGCGCAATGACGAGCGATGAAACCATTACCGTTTCTTCGGAATGCGGCTGGGAAAGCGTTGCCGTTGAATCGGTCGGCGGCGATACCGTTTTTATGCTTTCGGGCAATAAAGCGCTTGTCGGCGTTACGGCTATACTTTGCGCCCACACTATCGGCAACAGAATAGAATGGTCGGTAAGCCTTATCAGCGGAAATAACGATTACAGCCTTTATTCCTGCGATTACCCGACAATTTCGTTCGATGCGAAAAAGGACTTCTGGTTTATGTCGCCCAACGGCCCCGGCGAATTGTGGAACGGTGCCGAGGAATGTAAATCCTGTCAGGATTACCCCTCTTACGGCGCGAGCATGCAGTTTATGGCGTTTTGGAACAAGAAGTGGAGAAGAGGTATTTATTACGGTCTTCACGATGCTTCTCCCGCCTATAAAAAGATATATTTCGAAAAGAAGAAAAACGAAAAATTCTTCACCCTTTGCGGAAAGCTTCCTCTTACCGATATTAATTCCCCCTGCAACACGCAATCGCTTTGCGGTGTTTGTGTTTGGGAAATATTCGACGGCGATTGGTACGATGCTTCGCAAATCTACCGCGATTTCTTTATAAACAACGCGGTATGGAAGCCCGATACCGACGAAAACGGCAGAAAAGATACACCCGATTGGATGAAGCAGGAAAACCACTGGTGGATAGTTCGTATGAAGGACGACGAGCAGTACGTCGAAGACGTTCTTAAAGCGAACGCGGATTTGGGTTACAACAGCCCTATTCATCTTTACGACTGGTTCAAAATCCCTTACGATAACGATTATCCCCACTATTTCCCCGCAAAAGAAGCCTTCCACACCGGCGTTAAGCGCCTGCAGGAAAACGGCGTAAGGGTTATGCCCTATATCAACGCGCGTCTTTGGGACACCAAGGACAGAGGTATGGAGGATTGGGAATGGTCCGAAAAGGCAAAGCCTAACTGCACCAAGGACAGAAACGGAACCCCTTTTATCGAAACCTATAATTCGAAGGAAGCCGACGGCACACCCGTAAGACATTCGATAATGTGCCCCTCTACTGCCTGCTGGCAGGAAAAGGTGACCTACCTTGTCGATAAGCTGTTAAACGAGGTCGGCGTAAACGCGGTATATATGGATCAGATCGCGGCGGCGGCACCGAAGATGTGCGAGGATAAAAACCACTCTCACCGCGCAGGCGGCGGTACTTGGTGGGTAGAGGGCTATAATAATCTGCTCGACCACGTGAACCGAGTTCGTCCCGAGGGAAGCGCGCTCACCACCGAATGCACGGCAGATCCCTTTATGAAGCGTATGCAGGGTTACCTTACGTGGCTTTGGGTGCATAACCGTCAGGTGCCCGCGTTCGTTGCGGTATATTCGGGCTACGTTACGATGTTCGGCAGAAATTACCGCTATATGCCTTACGACGACGATGAAGGTCAGCGCATACATATCGCGCAGTCGTTCACCTTCGGCGAACAGCTCGGCTGGAACGCACCCGATCTTTATTTGCAGATGAAGCATAAGGATTTCTATAAAAAATGCGTACACGAAAGAGCTCGCGTCGGTTCCTATATGTATAACGGCAGGCTTTTGCGCTCGCCCGAATTCGAAGACGATCAGCCCGTGATCCGCACCACGCGCTGTAAGGAAGCTTACGGCGGACTTGTCGAGCACAGCGCGGTCTTTTCCGAGCATTGGGAAAGAAACGACGGTAAGAGATTGCTTCTTATCGTAAACGCAGGCGAAGCCGAAGCAGAGGTAAAATATACCTACGGTCTTGAAGACGGCAAATATATCCTTTCGGGCGATACCGAAGGGGAAATGATTATCGAAAACGGTTGCGGCAGTGCAAAAATACCTCCGCTTTCGATAGTATATGCAACGGTGGAATAAAACCGTTTGAACGGAGTTATTAAATGTTATTTTCTTTCTTTCGCCCCGATATGGCGTTTTGCGACGTTTATACCATAAACCCCGAAGCTCTGCGCGAGCTCGGGGTAAAGGGCGTTGTTTTCGATATCGATAACACGGTAGCACCTTATGAAATCGAGCGTCCCACCGAAAAAATGAAGGAATATTTCGCATCCCTGCGTGATGCGGGTATTAAAATGGCGTTCGTTTCGAACAACAAGGGTCCGCGCGTTACGGTGTTCAACGAAAGCCTTGGGCTTTTCTACGTTTGCAAGGCGGGCAAGCCCTCGCCCAAGGGCGTAAGAAGATGTATCGCGCATTTCGGGCTCGAAAACAAAGAGGTTCTTGCCGTCGGCGACCAGATATTCACCGATTGCCTTGCGGCACACCGCGCGGGAATACGGTTTGCGATAGTAAAGCCGATACAGCCTGTCGAAAGCAGATTTTTCCGTTTGAAAAGATTTTTCGAGCGTCCCTTCGTTAAACGATTGGATTGGCTCAACCCGAAAAACGCTCTGGCGAAGATAAGAAAAAAACAAGGTAAAGGATAAATAATATGAGTGCAAAATTCGGTCCCGGCGGAAACTCGGAAAGCTTTCGCGCCGCGGGATTAAAATCGACTCTGCAAGCACCGCGGTTCGTGCGCGAGCTCGGCTTGGAGGCGTATGAATACGAAGCGGGCAACGGTATTACGGGAAGCAACGAAATGTTTCTCGCAATCGGCGCGAAGGCGCGCGAGCATGGGATAAAAATGTCGTTCCACGCGCCGTATTTCATATCGCTTTCCTCGGTCGAAAAGGAAAAGCGCGATAACAGCGTCGAATACATACGCAGAAGCGCCGAGGTGAGTACGCTTTTGGGCGCAAATATAATGGTCGTGCATTGCGGCTCGTGTGCAAAAATAAGCCGCGAAACCGCAATGGAATACGCGAGCGAAACGCTTGAAAACACCGCCGAAATGATGCGGGCCTTCGGTTACAAAACGCGCGTCGGTATCGAAACGATGGGCAAGGTAAACCAGTTGGGCACGCTCGACGAGGTGCTTACGCTTTGTAAAATATCCGAAATTTTTGCGCCCGTTGTCGATTTCGGGCATCTGAACGCGCGCGACAGAGGCGTTTTCTATACCGCCGACGATTATAAGCGCGTTTTCGAAAGAATTTCCGAAACGCTCGGCGCGGAGTATGCCGAAAATCTGCATTGCCATTTTTCGAAGATAATGTATACCGAAATGGGCGAAAAGAAGCATCTTACCTTTGATGATGATGTTTACGGACCCAATTTCGAGCCCTTGGCAGAGGCTATCGTTTCGCTCGGGGTGTCCCCCACGATCATTTGCGAATCCGCGGGCACTCAATCGGACGATGCGGTTATTATGAAAATGATGTATGAAAGAGAAAAAATCAGACAGAACAAAAACTGAAAACCCGAAAAAAAGAATATATAAAATAATACGGAACACCTTAATAACGCTTGTGCTTTTGGGTATTCTTTCCGTCGCGGTGTGCAATATAATCGTAATCGCTTCGGCAAGCAAAAGCATACTGACCTTCGACGAGGCGAAGGCGCTGACCGACGTCGATTGCATTATCGTGCTCGGTGCGGGGCTTAAAGCCGACGGAAGCCCTTCGAACCTGCTTTACGAACGTATTTTGTGCGGGGCGGAGCTTTATCTTGCGGGTGCTTCCGAAAGACTGCTTTTAAGCGGCGACCATTCGCGCGCCGATTATAACGAGGTCGGCGCGATGAAGAAATATATGCTTGAGCGCGGAATAGAAGCGAACGTCGTTTTCACCGACCACGCGGGATTCGATACCTACGATACAATGTACCGCGCAAAAGAAATTTTCAAGGCGAAGCGCGTTATTATCGTAACGCAGGGCTTCCACCTTTCGCGCGCGGTGTTTATCGCAAACGCGTTGGGGCTCGAAGCTTACGGTGTCGATTGCGATACCGGAGCATACGGCAGAAACATAATGAACGATTTAAGAGAAATAGCCGCAAGACCGAAATACGTACTCGAAGCGATTTTCAAGCCCGAGCCGCAGTATTTGGGCGAGGCAATACCTATATGGGGAGAAGCGTCCGCATCGGACGGATAAAAGCTATGAAATTCAACGAAATTACCATTCACACCACCACCGCGGGAAGCGAGGTTATATCGGGCGTGCTTTTCAACGAAGGCATCACCTGCTTTTCGGTAGACGACCCGCGCGACCTTGCCGAGCTGCTCGAAAACAAATACGTTCCCTTCGATTACGTCGAAGACGGACTTCTGCGTGAGGACGGCGACGTTCTGGTGCGCGTTTATCTTGCCGAAAACGAACAGGGCTTGCTTCAATTAGAGGGCGTGCTTGCAGGTATAGAAAAGCTCAGAGCAACCGGCGAGGAATGGCTCGGAAGCTTGGAAACAGAGCTTTCCGTGACCGACGAAAAGGATTGGGAAAACAACTGGAAGCAGTATTTCCACCCGCTTCCCATCGGCGAAAAATTCCTTGTTGTTCCCTCGTGGGAAAAGGAAGAGGGCAAGGGCAGAATCGTTATCGAAATCGACCCCGCATCCTCGTTCGGCACGGGCAGACACGAAACCACCGCGCTTTGTCTTGAATCGCTCGAAAAGCTTTCCGTCGAAGGCACCGACGTGCTCGATATGGGTTGTGGAAGCGGTATTCTCGGTATCGGTGCCGCATTGCTCGGCGCAAAGAGCATCGATGCGGTCGATATAGATATGGTTGCAACGAGAATAGCCGAGGAAAACGCAGAAAAGAACGGCGTTCCGAAGGAAACAATGTCGGTATACTGCGGCAACGTGCTTACCGACGAATCGCTTTGGGGCTATTTCGCCGAAAAGAAATACGATATAATCCTTGCGAACATCGTTGCGGATATAATAAGCGATATGCTTCCGCTTTTTGATTCCTGCCTTACTCCCGACGGCAGAATGGTCTGCTCGGGCATTATCTCTCCGCGTAAGGAATTCGTGCTCGACGCGCTCGAAGCAAACGGCTTTGCGGTAGAGGAATTAAAAGAAAAGAACGATTGGGTGGCTATAATATGCCGAAAGAAATAAACGAGATAGAGCGCGAAATGCGTTCGCTCGAGGAACAGCTCGAATATCATTCGCGCCTTTATTACGAGCTCGATTCGCCGATAATTCAGGACGAGGAATACGATGCCCTTTTTCAGCGGCTTGTAATTCTCGAACGCGAGCACCCCGAGCTTGCAAACCCCAATTCACCGACACAGCGCGTCGGCGGTAAGGTTGCGGAACGGTTCGAAGAGGTTCGCCACGAAATTCCGATGGACTCCTTCGATAAGGTATTTACCGAAGAGGAAATCCGCGAATTTATCGAAAAAATAAAAGCCGAATATCCCGAAGCGGAATTCACCGTCGAGAAAAAATTCGACGGACTTTCGGTTTCGCTCGAATATATTGACGGCGTGTTTACCCGCGGTCTTACCCGCGGCGACGGTATTTTCGGCGAGGACGTAACCGAAAATATAAAAACGATAAAAACCGTTCCGCTCAGATTAAACGGCGGAGAGGGTAAAATTATCGTTCGCGGCGAGGTTTATATGCCCAAAAGGGTGTTCGCGCGGCTTAACGAAAAGCGCGAAGCGATGGGCGAAAAGACCTTTGCCAATCCGCGTAATGCGGCGGCAGGCTCACTGCGCCAGCTCGATTCGAAAATATGCGCCGAACGCGGCTTGCAGATATTCGTTTTTAACCTTCAGCTGGCAGAAAGAATGCCGAACAAGCATTCCGAAGCGCTTGAATATTTACAAAAGCTCGGCTTTACCGTTTCGGACGGGGGCAGAGTTTGCAAAACCGCAGACGAAGCGGTTTCTGCCGTGCGCGAAATAGGCGAAGCGCGCAAGAGCCTTCCCTACGATATAGACGGCGCGGTAATTAAGGTGGATAAGCTTTCGATACGCGAACGGCTGGGCAGCACCGCCGCTGCACCGCGTTGGGCGGTCGCCTTTAAATATCCCGCCGAAATAGCCGAAACGAAGCTTCTGGATATAGATATTCAGGTCGGCAGAACCGGCGTGCTCACGCCGCGTGCCGTGCTCGAGCCCGTGCATCTTGCGGGGAGCACCGTTTCCTATGCAACGCTTCACAATATCGATTTCATACGCGAGCGCGACGTTCGTATCGGCGATACGGTAAGGCTTCGCAAGGCGGGCGATATTATTCCCGAAATAATCTCGGTCGTTAGCGAAAAGCGTCCCGAATCGGCAGTGCCGTTCGAAATGCCCGAAAGCTGTCCCTCTTGCGGAGAAGCGGCAGTGCGCGAAAACGGAGAAGCCGCCGTGCGCTGTATAAACCCCGATTGCCCCGCGCAATTAAGCAGAAGTATAATACATTTTGTATCGCGTTCTGCAATGAATATTGACAATCTGGGTGAAAGTGTGGTAGAACAGTTTATAGCAAACGGTCTTATCAAAAGCGCGGCTGACCTTTATTATCTGAAAAAAGAGGATATTGCCTCGCTTGACCGATTGGGCGATAAGAGCGCGCAGAATATTATCGACGCTATCGAAAAAAGCAAGCAGGCGGGCTTGGAAAGATTGCTTTGCGGGCTCGGTATACGCCATATCGGCGAAAAGGCGGCACAAACGCTGGCTTCGCGGTTCGGAGATATTCATTCGGTGATGAGCGCAAGCGTCGAAGAGCTTTGCGCGGTTGACGATATCGGTGCGGAATCTGCCGAATCGGTGGTGCGCTTCTTCAGCGGCGACCACGCGAAGAACCTTGTTTCGAGATTGCTTGCCGCAGGCGTTTCGGGCGAGAGCAAGGAAAAACCGCTCGGCAACGCGCTCGAAGGCAAAACCGTGGTTGTCACGGGAACGCTTCCCACGCTTAAACGACAGGAAGCGGAAGCGCTTATACGTCTGCACGGCGGAAGCGCAAGCGGCTCGGTTTCGAAAAAAACGAGCTTTGTGCTCTGCGGAACAGATGCGGGCAGTAAGCTTACAAAAGCGAATGCGCTCGGTATACCCGTTATAAACGAGGAAGAATTCCTCGCGTTAATAAATCAAAAAAGCTAACAAGCAAAAAGGAGAAACATAATGGACTATTCCAAACTTCCCGTATTTGCCGAAGCCGAAGTAGTGGTTTGCGGCGGCGGTACAGCAGGCGCGTTTGCCGCAAAGGCGGCAGCGGATATGGGCAAGGACGTGCTTATCGTTGAACAGTTCGGTGCGCTCGGCGGCACTGCTACCAACGGTCTTGTTCTTCCTATAATGCACACCCATATTCCCGAAAATCCCCAGTGCTCTTATATTGCGAACATCGTACGCGACAAATTGGCAGAGTTCGGCGCAGAACACAACAACGGCGCGAACTTCGACCCGCTCGTGCTCAAATCGGTGCTCGAAACCATGTGTGACGAAGCGGGCGTAAAAATCCTTCTTCACACCTTTATCGCAGAAGCTATCGTTAACGACGGCAAGCTCGAAGCTATCGTCGTTGCAAACAAGCGCGGCTTGGGACTTATCAAGGGTAAAATATTCATCGACGGCACCGGCGACGGCGACGTTTGCGTGCGCGCAGGCGCGGGCTTTACCAAGGGCAACCCCGAAACCGGCAAGAACCAGCCCATTTCGCTCCGTTATATCGTTGCGAACGTAGACGTTCGCGCGTTCGGCGAATTTATTAAAGAAACTATCGAAAAGACCGGCAAGGACTACGGCGCAAGCTACGACGGAAAAGACACCGTATACGTTGCTTGCTGTGCGGGCGACCATTGGACCTTTGCTCCCATGTTCGATGAAGCTATCGCAAACGGCGACCTTATCGAAGACGATAAGAACTATTGGCAGGGCTTTATGGTTGCGGGCAGAGAAAACACAATCGCCTTCAACAACCCCGAATTCTTCGATGACGTTGACGGTACCGATCCCAACCACCTTACCAAAACTCAGATTCAGGGTAAACAGCGTATTCTTCGCCAGCTCAAGTTCTATAAAAAGTATATGAAGGGCTTCGAAAAGGCTTATATCGCAGAAATCGCTTCGATGGTAGGCATCCGCGAAAGCCGCAATATCGAAACCGAATACGTTCTTTCGGCTTCCGACCTTCTTCGCCGCGTTAAGTTCGAGGATATGTTCTGCCAGTCGAACTATCCTGTCGATATTCACGGCAAGACCCTTCAGTTCGAAGGCAACCTCGCTCCCGTTGACGACGGCAAGCGTTGGTACGAAATTCCTTACCGCTCGCTCGTTGTAAAGGGTATCGATAACCTTTATATCACCGGTCGTTGTCTTGGTGCGGAATTCCTCGCACAGAGCTCGCTCCGCGTACAGCATTCCGTTCGCGCATCCGGCGAAGCCGCAGGTATCGGCGCGGCGCTTGCACTCGACCGCAACGTCCTTCCCCGCGACATCGACGGTTCCGAGGTTAGAAATATTATGATCGAAAAGGGCGCACATTTTATAATCTAACGGCGTCCGAACGGCGCATAGCACAAAACAAAAACAAACGGCATCTTCTTTGCGGAAGATGCCGTTTTTATATTTACTTTTTGAACCAAACCGACTGATAAGGCTTTAACGTTTCGGAAACGGTTTCGTAGTTATTAAGTATTACTTCGCAATCGGCGGGAATGAATTCGGGCATCGGGCGTTCGTTTTCGTCGAAATTGGAAACGACGTAAACGGTTTCGCTTTCTGCTTTGCGGGTGTAAACGCTTATATTGCTTTCGTTAAGAAGCAGCTCGAATTCGCCGTCTGCAAGCGCGGGAAGCGATTTGCGGAGCTTTAAGAGCTTGCGGTAGAAATTGAGCACCGATTTTTCGTCGCGCTCCTGCTCGGCAACGGTATATCCCTTGTCGATTTGAGTCTTTATCCAAGGCGTGCCGCTTGTAAAGCCGCCGTTTTTATCGGTCGTCCAAGGAATAGGGGTGCGTCCGCAATCGCGCGAGCCGAATTGCATTTTGGCAATCAGCTCTTCATCGGTAAACTTGCCGCTTGCTTTAAGCTCGTTATATGCGTTAAGCGTTTCTATATCGCGGTATTCGTCCATAGAGCTGAAGGTCGGGTCGTGCAGACCAAGCTCCTGTCCCTGATAAATAAAGGGGATTCCGCGCATGCCGTAAAGAAGCATTGCGAGCATGGTTGCGCTTTCGAAGGGGTATTTTTCTCTGTCGCCGAAGCGCGAAAGCGCACGCGGCTGGTCGTGGTTTTCCATAACGAGCACGGGATAGCTGTCGTCCTTCAAGCCGTATTCCCATTTTGCGAGAATATCGACAAACGCTTTTCTGTCAACGGGCTCGGGAATGAATTTATCGCCCCCGACTCTGCCGAGCAAAAGATGCTCGAACTGGAAGGTCGTAGTAAGCTCGCCGCGTGCTTCGCCCGTAAGATCGAGCGCCTGCGCGGGGGAAAGTCCCCACGTTTCGCCGACAGTATATGCCTTGTGCGGTTCGAGCGCGCGAACGTGGAGCTCGTGAAGGAATTCGTGCAGTCTGGGTCCGTTTCCGCCCGCATAGGGACGGGTGAAGTCCTTCGAAATGTTGTTTATAACGTCGCAACGGAATCCGTCCACACCCATATCGAGCCAATAATTGATCATATCTGCGATCTCTTGGCGGACGATCGGGTTTTCCCAGTTAAGATCGGGCTGTTTTTTCGAGAAAAGGTGAAGGTAATACTGCCCAGTTGCTTCATCGTATTCCCAAGCGCTTCCCCCGAATGCGGCTACCCATTCGTTCGGCTCGTGACCGTCAACAGGGTCGCGCCAGATATAATAATCGCGGTAGGGGTTGTCGCGGCTCTTGCGCGATTCGACAAACCATTCGTGCTCATCGGAGGTATGGTTGACCACCAAATCCATCAAAAGACGGATCCCGCGCGAATGCATTCCGTCGAGCATTTGCTTGAATTCCTCGAGCGTGCCGTATTCGGAGGCGATTCCGCGGTAATTTGAAATATCGTAACCGTTGTCGTCCCCCGGCGAGGGATAGCAGGGCGAAAGCCAAACGGTGTTTATGCCGAGCTCTTTTAAATAATCAAGCTTGCTTATAATTCCTTTAATATCGCCGATACCGTCGCCGTTGGTATCCATAAAGCTTTTCGGGTATATCTGATAAGCGACTATCTCTTTATGCCATTGTTCCATAAAAAACACCTCGTTTTCGATATACGTACATTATATCAAAAAGCAAACCGTTTTTCCATAGTTTAGCGCAAATATTTGTTATGTATGCCGCATATATTTTCGAGAGGTGATTTTTTTGTTATCCTTTCTTTTAAACATAGTTTCGAAATGCTTTTGTCTGCTTTTGCGTACGTCGGACACACATTCGTTTCCGCCTCCGCTTTCGAAAGAAGAGGAATACGAGCTCTTTGCCCGAACGCGCAGGGGCGACCCTATTGCGAGAAACAAGCTTATCGAGCACAATCTGCGGCTTGTTGCACATATCGTGAAAAAATACTATACCACCGCGCCCGATCAGGACGATCTTATCTCGGTCGGCACGGTCGGACTTATAAAGGCGATAGACAGCTTTAATTACGAAAAGGGGGCGCGCTTTGCGACCTATGCGGGAAAATGCCTGCAAAACGAAATATTAATGTATTTCCGCGCACAGAAGAAGCATTCGGGCGTGAGCTCGATAAACGACCCCGTGGACGTCGATAAGGACGGAAATCCGCTTACCTATCTCGAAATAATTGCTTCTCCCGACGATATTGTCGATTCGATAGACCGCAAAATAAAGCTCGAAAGGATAGCAAAAGCGATAAAGACGGTGCTTACCGAAAGGGAAAAGAAGATAATGATGCTTCGCTACGGGCTGAACAAAAGCGGAAGACACTACGCCCAGCGCGACGTTGCACAGATGATGGGGATTTCGCGCTCTTACGTTTCGCGCTTGGAAAAAAGCGCGATAGACAAAATACGCGAATTTGTAAAGCGTTAACAAGTGTAAAGAAAACGTAAAGAAATTTTAGAATCGTAAAGATTTCGTTAAGATTTGCCGAGTTTGCTTGCGATACCTCTCTGCTTTGTGCTACAATCGTATCATAAAGCAGGGGGTGTTTTTTTATGAGCATTTTATCTGTAAACGGACTTTATAAAACCTACGGAAGAAACGAAAGCGAGGTAAACGCCTTAAACGGAATCTCGCTTGAAGTAGAAGAGGGCGAATTTATCGCGATCGTCGGCACGTCGGGAAGCGGGAAGTCGACACTTTTGCATATTATCGGCGGGGTAGATACGCCTACCTCGGGCAGTGTCTGCGTGAACGGACAGAACGTGCACAAAATGAGCGAACGCGAGCTTGCGCTTTACCGCCGAAGAACCGTTTCGCTTATTTATCAGGCGTATAACCTTATTCCGATGCTGAACGTGCGCGATAATATAACGCTTCCAAGCGAGCTCGACGGAAAAGAGGTCGAAGAGGAGCGCTTGATAAGCACGATGAAAACGCTCGGCATTTTCGAAAAGGAATTTCATTACCCGCCTTATCTTTCGGGCGGTCAGCAGCAACGCGTTGCTATCGCAAGAGCGATATACACACAGCCGTCTATATTGCTTGCCGATGAGCCGACGGGCAACCTCGATTCGAAGAACACCGAGGAAATAATGACGCTCTTCCGCCGTGCGAACGAAAAATACAGACAAACGATTATTATCGTCACGCACGATATGAACGTAGCCGCCCAAACCGACAGAATAATACGGATAGAGGACGGCTTGATAGTTTCTGACGAGAGGGTGGCGGAATGCTGACGTTAAGGCTTGCTTTTGCGGGCATAAAAAAGGCGCCGTTGCGCGCGGCGATAACTTTTCTTGGAATATTGCTTGCCTCGGCTCTGCTGTCGGTTATCTGCTGCTTCGCTTCTTCGATGATAAGCGAGCTCGATAAAAACAGCCGCAGCTATACCACCGACGTGCTTGTGTTTATAACGCTCGTGCTCGCCGTTTCCATAGCTTCGGTCGTGCTCATACGCTCGGTGTTTGTGATAAGCTTCAGCGAACGCGTTAACGTTTTGGGGCTTTATTCCACTGTCGGAATGACAAACGGCGGCAAGGCGAGGTTGATTGCGGTCGAAACGGCGCTCTATGCCGTTTTCGGCGGTGCGGCAGGCACTCTTATCGGAAAAATCATTTCGGTTTTCCATATCGATTATATGAACAGGGGAATGGTCGAATTCTTCCTTACACGCTACGGCAGGGACGTTTCGGGCGAGGTATTTTACCAATACAACGTTCCGCCCTACGTGCTTCTGCTTGCGTTTTTGCTTACCTTTATAGTCACCGCGCTTGCCGCATATAAGCCGATAATGCGCTTGTCGCGGCTTTCGGTAATAAATTCGCTCAAAGCCGACGTAAGCATAAACGTTTCGCTTACCGAAGGTATTTTCGAAAAGATAATGTGCAAATTCTTCGGGCGTATCGGCAGGCTTGCGGGTCAGAATTTCGATAACAACGCACCCCGATACCGCGCCGTTTCCTTTACCTTGCCCTGCTCGCAGATAATTTTCGTGAGCATATATTCGCTGTTTATGTGGGACTTCTGGGAAGAGGGGATATTCAACGCCTATAACGATCCGCGCTTTACAAGCGGAATTTCGATAGGAGTTATTCTCACCCTTATCGCTCTTTTGGGCGCGATGGGAAGCATGACGGTAAATATAAACGGCAGAAAACGCGAATTCGCGGTGCTGAAATCGATGGGTATGTCCGATAAGGATATGTTAAAGCTTATGCTTTGCGAGGGGATATTTATTTTCGTGCACGCGGTTTTGTTCGGGCTTGTCGGCTCTTATCTTTCGGTTTTGGGACAGTATTTGTTTTTGTGGACCTCGAACACGGTGCAGTGGTTCCATTTTCCGTGGCGCGAATGGATTGTTTTTGTCGGTGTAGACGCAATTTTCTGTCTGGTTTTTGCGCTTTATGCAACGCTGAAGGCGCGAAGGATAAAAATTGCACAGGCAATGAAATAGGTGAAAATATGCTATTTTTTAAGCTGGTTTGGGCAAATATAAAAAGTAAAAAGCTGTATGCCGCGGTGAGTTTCGTATGCATAACGCTTGCCGCGTGTGTAATATCTGCCTGTTGCGGCTTCTTCTTTTCGGCGTTCACCGCAAACGACGCACAATCAAGAAAGGTATTTGTGTTTCTCGTATTGCTCGTTTCTTTGCTTGCGGTCTTCATAATACGCTCGGTATTCACCGTGAATCTCGGCGAAAGAACAAAAACGCTCGGATTGCTTATTTCGCTCGGTATGACTCGTTTTCAAGCTTCGCTTACTCTGCTTATCGAAAATCTGTTTTACGGTGTTATCGGTACTGCTTTGGGGTTCTTTATCGGCAGAGGCTTTGCGAAATTTTACGTTTCCTTCTACGATTCCCAAATGCAAATATACCTATCTAATCGTTACGGCAAATATTACGGTACCGATATGGCAATAAGACACGTTGAGTTCAATTCCTCTGCAACTGTCGTGTTTTTAACGATTGCGGTTTGCCTTTTTGCCGTGCTTTCGGCAACGGTAACGCCGATGCTGCGAGCTTATAAAACCTCTCCTGTTGAATCGTCGAAGGGGACGGAGCGAATAAATATAAGCGAACGAGATGGAATTATCGAGCGTGTTTGCAAAAGAATATTCGGTTATATCGGCAGGCTTTCGGCGGCAAGCTATATTAATTACGCTCCGCGAATACGTGCGGTGTCGCTTTCGCTTTCGCTTTGCAGTGTGCTTGTAGTAGCCGTTTATTCAGCTTTTATGATGCGTTCCTGGTCGAACGGCGAATTCAATCCCTTAAAAGCCGACCCGCTTGCGCTCACCGCTGTGTGGATGGGAATATCGCTTACGGTAATATCTCTTATCTGTGCCGCAATGTCGGCGGTTGCAAACATAAAAAACCGTGCGCGCACGCTTGCCTTGCTTAAATCGGCAGGCATGTCGCAAAGCGATATAAAGAAAATGACGCTTGTGGAAAGTCTTATAATCTACTCGATTTCAAGCATTTTTGGTATTTTGGGGTCGTTTTTGACGGTGCTGGTGTTTCACATCATTGCGGTGGCAGACGGAGATAATACGCGATTTTATTTTCCGCTTGCACTTATTTGCGTGTTTGCTCTGCTTTATCTCGGCTTTTGTCTGTTCTATGCCTTGTATTATCTAAAAACAGCAAGAAGGATAAAAATTGCGGCAGAAATGAAATAAAAATAAAAGGAAGGTGTTACAAACCTTCCTTTTTCTATTGATTTATCGCGGTTTTTGGGGTATAATACTATGAATGCTTATCGCAACTTGTCTTTAAGCTCGTCGAGCGTGCCGAAGGAATAACCGCGGGCGGAAAGCTCGTCGATTATATCGCCGAGTATCTTTGCGTTGGTCGCGCTTGTCGGGTGTAAAAGAAGCACCGCACCGTCGTGCATTTGCGAAAGCACCTTGCTTTTAGCCTTTTCGGGCGGCATTTGCTTGCCGTTATCCCAATCGGCATAAGCAAACGACCAAAAAACAGGGGTATAGCCGAGAGAAGCGCAAAAATCGAGCGTTTTTTCGGAAAAAGCACCCTCGGGCGGGCGGAAATATTTTTCCATTTCCTTTCCCGTAAGCTCGAAGTATTTTTCCTCGACTCCGCAAAGCTCGCGCTTGAACTGCTCGATGTCGTTTATTTTCGAAACGTCGCCGTGGCTTGTCGTGTGGTTGCAAACCAAATGCCCCTCGTCCGCCATGCGCTTTACCGCTTCGGGACTGTTTTTAATAATTCCGGGCAAAATAAAGAATGCGGCTTTAACGCCTTTCTCGTTCAGGGTATCGAGTATGCTTTCGACGTTTTCGTTCGAATAGCCCGCATCGAAGGTAAGATAAACGGTTTTATCGCCCTCGTTGCCGATAAAAAGCGAATTTTCGATTCCCTTGGGCATACTTCCGCCCATAATATCGGGGCGCTCGTTTTCGCCGCGGGTTTTATAAAACCAATCTAACCGCTCGGTATCCGAGCTCGCGTCTGCACTGCCCGATAAAAAGGCAACGGCGAGCAGGCAGGCGGTAATAAATTTCAAAAGCTTCAAAAAAATCACTCCTTTTTATATATTTTTGCAAAAAAACATTTATATATTCAAACCAAAAAAATGAAACAGAGGCGATTATTATGGTATGTTGTGTTCCCTATGCAGCTCTTTACTCCGAACCCGAGCTTATGGCAGAAAACGTTGATGAAATTCTCTATGGCGAGGAAGCCGAAATTCTCGAAGAATCGGGAAGCTTTTACAAAATCAAAACCGAATACGGATATATCGGCTGGACGGCAAAGAGCAATCTTTTCGAAAAGCTTCACGATGCAAATCACGTCACCGTAACCCCCTTTACCGACCTCCTTTTCGAAGGCAAGAACTATTATCAGGCGCCGATGACTCTCCCCCGCGGCTCGAGAGTTGACGTCGGATTTTCCGAAAAAGAGGGCAGATACGGCTTTGCCGTGCTTCCCAGCAAGCGTATTTATTATCTCCACAAAAACCACGTCGCTCCCATTTCGACAATCGATAAGAGCGCGCTTACCGAAGACGAGCTTCGCGCTTCGCTCGTCGAAACCGCAAAGGAATATCTCGGAACGCAGTACCGCTGGGGCGGAAGAACCCACCACGGTATCGACTGCTCGGGACTTTGCTTCAATGCATACCGTCTTAACGGTATCAGTATCTGGCGCGATGCCGATTTCAGCAGATGCGAAAACCTCCGCGAAATCCCCTTCAGCGAAGCTAAGGTAGGCGACCTTATATTCTTTAAGGGTCATATCGCAATGTATCTCGGTAACAACGAAATAATCCACTCCACCGCTTCGAAGGGCAAGGTTGTTATCGAGCATTTCGATGAAAACAGCCCGCTTTACAACATATTTGTTTGCGTAGGAACTGCATTTTGATGAACGATATTTTTATTCCGCAAAATGAAATAGAACGCCAGCACGAAATCGCTTTTTCGCTCAGAAGCGAAACGGCGGGCAAAAGGGCGTGCGTTATAACCTTTGGCTGTCAGCAGAACGAAAACGACGGCGAGCGTATTATGGGTGCATTGCAGCTTTGCGGCTACGAAATCACCCAAAACCCCGATGAAGCGCAGATGATTATTATTAATACCTGCGCCATTCGTGAGCACGCCGAAATCCGTGCGCTTTCCGAAGCAGGTCAGTTCAAGGGAAGAAAAGAGCGCGACCGAAGCATTAAAATCGGACTTTGCGGCTGTATGGCTCAGCAATCTCACCGCAGAGAACAGATTTATAAAAGCTACCCTTACGTCGATTTCGTTTTCGGCACCGATATGCACCACAAGCTGCCCGAGATCATAAAAACAGCCTTCGGATCGAAAAAGCGCTTCAGCTTTATTACCGATAAGCCGCATAACGAATTCGGCGTAATAAGCGAGGGTATGCCCGTCCTGCGTGAAAACACGTACAAGGCTTGGGTGCCCGTAATGTACGGCTGTAACAATTTCTGCACCTATTGCGTTGTTCCCTTTGCGAGAGGGCACGAGCGCTCCCGCAAAAAAGAGGACGTTTTGAACGAGGTAAAAGAGCTTGTCGAAAGGGGCTATAAGGATATAACCCTGCTCGGTCAGAACGTTAATTCCTATAACGGCGGGTGCGATTTCGCAACCCTGCTTAACGATTGTGCATCGTTCGAAGGCGAATACCGCGTGCGCTTTATGACGAGTCACCCGAAGGACGCATCAACCGAGCTTATCGAGGTTATAAGCAGAAATAAAAACGTAGCAAAGCATTTTCACCTTCCCGTGCAGTCGGGCTCGACGAGAGTGCTTAAATTGATGAACCGCAAATACACCCGCGAGCAATATTTGGAAAAGGCATTTGAAATAAAGGAAAAAATTCCCGACATCAGCCTCACTACCGATATTATTTGCGGATTCCCGACCGAAACCGATGCGGATTTCGAAGATACTATGTCGCTCGTAAAGGCTGTCGGGTTCGATATGATATACACCTTTATCTATTCTCCGCGCGTCGGTACCGTCGCGGCGAAGATGGAGGGGCAAATCCCCAAAGAAATTTCGAACGCGCGCTTTAAAGCGCTTTCGGATATGGAAAACGAAATCGCACAAGGACTTAACGATAAATTTATCGGGCGTACTCTGCGCGTGCTTTCCGACGGGTTCAACAAAAACGGAATACCCTGCGGCAGAAGCACACAAAATAAGATCGTCACCTTCGATAAAGCGGTTCCCGCAGGCGAATTCGCAGACGTTTTAATCGAAACCGCAGGTGCCTATGCGCTCGGCGGAAAAATAAAGTAATAAAAACCGAAAGGAAATAAAAAACAATGAATGAAGCAATGATCAAAGCAATCGAAACTCTTAAAGAAGCACTCGCGGCAAGCGAAGAATTAAAGGCATACAACGCCGCAAAGGAAGCTTACGACGCAGACGAAGAGCTCAACAAGCTCATCAACGAATATAACGTTCAGGCGGCTATTCTCGAACAGGAAGGCAGAAAGCCCGAAGCAGAACGCGACACCGC
Source organism: Eubacteriales bacterium (assembly GCA_045636285.1). Classification (GTDB taxonomy): domain Bacteria; phylum Bacillota; class Clostridia; order Oscillospirales; family CAG-382; genus Coliplasma. The sequence continues at coordinate 49,118 of JAZTXJ010000046.1, read as the reverse complement.
TCTTATCGAAAGCATTTCCGCACGTCTTCGCGAAGTTTACGACACCATCACCGAAAGCAAGACTCTTGCCGCAATGCGCGAAGCAGAATCTGCACTCTCTCTCGTTGTAAACGCAATTAACGACGCCGTTCGTTTCACCATCGAGCCCGAACAGGCTAATTGTACTCACGACTGTTCCACCTGCGGCGGCTGTCATTAATTGCATAACAGCGCAGAACGCACGGCGTCCGTGCTACGAACAAACACAACCGCTCGCAGTGGATTTCTACAGCTTCGGGTTTTGTTTGTCCGTTCTGCATCTGTTCTGCAATCAATGAAGCGCATAACGGTATAACGGTCAATCTCGTTTTGCTCTCCAAGCAGTGAGGGCAAAAACGCTTACGTCGCGGATTTTTATAATATTTATATTGTAAAAATACGTTGTATTTTGAGGGAAAGTGGCTTTTTGCTCGCAAAAAGCTACCTAACCTTTTCAATTACCTATTACTTCAAAACACCGGAGGTGTTTTCATGGCTCTTTCGCCGCTTATGAAGCAATATTTGGAAGTCAAGCAGGAGCATCCCGAATGTATCCTGATGTGCCGTATCGGCGACTTCTACGAAATGTTTTTCGAGGACGCAAAAATTGCCTCGCGCGAGCTCGATTTAGTGCTCACGGGCAAGGACTGCGGACTTGAAGAGCGTGCGCCTATGTGCGGTGTGCCTCACCACGCCGTCGAGGGATATATCGCAAAGCTCGTTTCGCGCGGGTACCGTGTAGCTATCTGCGAACAGATGGAAGACCCCGCAACCGCAAAGGGCTTGGTAAAGCGCGGCGTTGTGCGTATTATCACTCCCGGCACGGTTACCGAGGGCGGTTATCTCGACGAAAAGAAGAACAACTATATATGCGCTTCGGTCTGCGACGATTTCGGCTGCGGTATTGCTTTTGCCGATATTTCGACAGGCGAAATAAGTGCGACAGAGCTTTTGGGCGAAAATCTGCCCGCAAGAATCGTTTCGGAAGCGGCGGCGTTCAGTCCGAGCGAGCTTATCGTGCCGAACGATTATCCGCAAATGACAAGCGGACTTTTTACCGCGCGGTTCAACACGCTCGTTTCGAACGGCGAGCTGCTTGATTTTGCGCTCACCTCCGCCGTTGAATCGATAAAGGAAATATACAAAGCGCCTCCCGCAAGCAACAGCGACTACGCACTTCGCGCTGTCGGCGGCTTGATTGCATACATAAAGCGCACACAGAAAATAGATCTTTCTTATCTGCAAAAAATAAACTTCTATTCCTGCGATGAATTTATGGGAATAGACAGCGCATCGCGCAGGAATCTCGAAATTGCCGAATCGATGCGCCAAAAGCAACGCAAGGGCTCGCTTTTGTGGGCGGTAGACCGTACCCGCACAAGCGCGGGCGCAAGGCTTTTGCGCCGTCATCTCGAAAAGCCGCTTGTGAACGAAAATGCAATCCGTGCAAGGCTCGAAGCCGTGCGCGAGCTCTATTCCGATGGAGTTATGCGCGAGGAAATACGCGAAATATTAAAAAACATCACCGATATAGAACGCCTTACCACGCGACTTGTTTACGGTACCGCCAACGCGCGCGACCTTAAATCGCTCGAAAAAACGATAAAGCTCTTCCCGCAGATAAAGGAGCTTATCGCAAATACGCGTGCAGGCTCGCTGAAGCGCATTAACAGCGAAATCGATCCGCTCGAGGACGTTGCCGAAGCGATAGAAAAAACCATTGCCGAGGAGCCCTCTGCGGTTTTGAAGGAGGGCGGAATTATCCGCCGCGGCTGTAACGCCGCTGTCGATGAGCTGTATGAAATGGTTACAAACGGCAAGGCGTGGATAGCGAGAATCGAAGAGCTCGAACGCGAAAGAACGGGAATAAAGACCTTAAAGGTCGGCTATAACCGCGTTTTCGGTTATTATATCGAGGTTTCGAAGGCAAATCTTTCGCAGGTGCCCGAAACCTATATACGCAGACAGACCTTAACCAACGGCGAACGCTTTGTAACACCCGAATTAAAGGAAACCGAAAGCCGTGTTATCGGCGCGCGCGACAGACTTTATGCGCTTGAATACGAGCTGTTCGTTGCACTGCGCGAGTACGTTTTGAAGGAGCTCAACCGTATAAAAACGGCGGCAAACGCGATTTCTGAGCTCGACGTTTATTGCTCGAACGCCGAAATCGCGCGTGAGCAGGGTTATACCTGCCCCGAAATAGACCGTTCGGATAAAATCGTGCTCAAAAACTGCCGTCACCCCGTTGTCGAACGCTTTTTGGAAGGAAGCTATTTCGTTCCCAACGATTGCTCGCTCGATTGCGGTGCGAGCCGTTTAATGCTTATTACCGGTCCGAATATGGCGGGTAAATCGACATATATGCGTCAGGTTGCGCTCTGCGTTATACTTGCACAGGCGGGCTGCTTTGTCCCCGCGACCGAAGCGAGAGTCGGAATTGTCGATCGTGTATTTACGCGCGTCGGCGCTTCGGACGACCTTGCAAGCGGCAATTCGACCTTTATGCTCGAAATGAACGAGGTTGCCGATATTCTTAAAAACGCAACCAAGAAAAGCTTGATTATTTATGATGAAATAGGCAGAGGCACCAGCACGTACGACGGTATGAGCATTGCGCGTGCCGTTGTCGAATACACTGCGAAAAAGATAGGCGCAAAAACGCTGTTTGCAACCCACTATCACGAGCTTACCGCGCTCGAGGGCGAAACCGAAGGGGTTGTGAACTACAATATCGCCGCAAAGAAGCGCGGAAACGACGTCGTTTTCCTGCGTAAGATAATAAAGGGTGCGGCAGACGACAGCTACGGTATCGAGGTTGCACATCTCGCAGGGGTACCCGAAGCGGTCGTGAACCGCGCAAAGCAGGTATTGCAAACCCTTACGGAAGCAGGTGCGCGCCCTGCCGTAAGAGCAAAGGCGGAAGAGGATAATATCAGCTTCGAAGCCTTGAACGAAGCGCGTGTTTTGGAAAGAATACGCTCGGTGGATATTAACACACTGACACCCTATGAAGCGATATCGCTTCTTTATGAGCTTAAAAAGGAGCTTGACTAATTGGGAATTATCAACGTTTTAGACGCCCAGACCGCGAACCTTATCGCCGCGGGCGAGGTAGTGGAAAGACCTTCCTCTGCCGCAAAGGAACTGCTTGAAAATTCAATAGATGCAAAAGCGAAAAGCGTAACGCTCGAAATCAGGAACGGCGGAAGAACGCTTCTGCGCGTTACCGACGACGGAAGCGGATTTCTGCGCGAGGATATTCCGAAAGCATTGTTACGCCACGCGACGAGCAAAATCGAATGCGGCGACGATATTAACGGCATTCGCTCGCTCGGCTTTCGCGGCGAAGCATTGGCGGCTATCGGTGCCGTTTCGCGCTTGGGAATTATCACCAAGCATCGAAGCGAGGAAATCGGTACGCGTCTTACCGCCGATGAAAACGGTATCGTTATGGAAGACATCGGCTGTCCCGACGGCACGACGGTTTCGATGCGCGACATATTTTACAACACCCCTGCACGCCAGAAGTTTTTGAAAAAGGACGGCACAGAGGGCGCGTCCTGTATCGCCGCGGCAGAAAGATTGGCGCTTTCTCATCCCGAAATTTCGTTTACCGTTATTTCGGACGGGGAACGCAAATTCCAAACGGCAGGCGACGGCGAGCTTTACCCCGCGATATATTCGGTGTTCGGACGCGAGTTTGCAAAATCGCTTATTAAGGTCGAATACGAGCTGCTCGGCGTTACCGTGAACGGATATATCACAACGCCCGATACGGTGCGCGGAAGCCGTTCGATGCAGACGATGTTCGTAAACGGCCGTTACGTAAAGAGCAAAACCGTTCAGGCGGCGCTCGAAGAGGCGTTCCGTTCGTTTATTCCGCGCGGAAAGTTCCCCGGCTGTGTGCTTTTCGTCAGCCTTATGCCCGAACTGACCGACGTTAACGTTCACCCCGCGAAGACCGAGATCAAGTTCGCTTCCGAACGCGACGTTTTCCGTGCGGTGTATTATGCCGTTAAAAATGCGCTTGAAGCCGAGCCCGAAGAAAAGCTTTTGGGCGAAAGCATTAAAGCGGAAGAAAAAAGGGTTACCGTAACCCCCGTTCTTCCGATTACCGAAAAAGAAGAAGACCCCTTTGCTTCAAAAGCCGCTACTGCGGAAGCTTCGCAAAGGGTAACGATAAAGGAAGTGGAATTTTTTCCGCCCGAACCCCCCGCACAGCCCGAAAGGAAGTCCGCCTTCCGTGCAGACATAGGCGAAGACGAGCTATTTGATTCGCAGAGCGAATATATATTCAGCGACAGCGCGGTACAAAGCACGAAGCAGGAAGAAGTTCCCGAACAGCAACCCGTTCTTATCGAGCCCGATTCGCCCGCTTGGCGTATGGTGGGTCAGGCTTACGATTCCTATATTTTCGTCGAAACCGAGGAAAATATACTTATAATCGATAAGCACGCCGCGCACGAGCGTGTGCTTTACGAACAGCTTGCCAAAAACAAGGAGCTGCACGTTCAGGAGCTTCTCGCAGGAGTGCCCGTGACGCTCGGCAGAGAGCAGGCGGCAATTCTGCTCGAAAATTCCGAATTTTTAGAGGAAAAGGGATTTAAAATCGAAGATTTCGGCGAAGGCTCGATAATCGTTCGTTCGGTTCCCGCAACGCTTGGCAATCTTAAAGGGCTGAACGCGATATTAGAGGATTTTGCCCGCACGCTTGCCGACGGAAACGGACTTTCGTTTGCCGAACGGTGCGACAGAGCACTTTATACCGTTGCCTGCAAGGCGGCGCTTAAAGCAAGGGTGAAAAACCGCCCCGAAGACGACGAAAACGTTGTGAAGATGCTTGCCGAAAACCCACAGCTTCGTTACTGCCCGCACGGCAGACCTTTTATAAAAAAGCTTCCCAAGCGGGAAATAGAAAAATATTTCGATAGGTAGATTTATGAGCTTTACAATACACAAAACCTGCGGCACTGCACGCACGGGTACATTTGAAACCGTTCACGGCGATATACAAACCCCCGTTTTTATGAACGTCGGCACAAGCGCGGCGATAAAGGGCGGTATTTCGACGGGCGATTTAAAGCATATCGGCTGTCAGGTCGAGCTTTCGAACACCTACCATCTGCACGTTCGTCCCGGCGAAGACGTGGTTTATCAGATGGGCGGTATACACAAGTTTTTTAATTGGGACAAGCCCGTTCTTACCGACAGCGGCGGATTTCAGGTATTTTCGCTCGCAACGCTCCGCAATATAAAAGAGGAAGGCGTTACCTTCCAATCGCACATGGACGGCGCAAAAATATTTATGTCGCCCGAGGTGAGTATGCAGATCCAGTCTAAGCTCGCTTCGACTATCGCAATGGCGTTCGATGAATGTCCCTCGTCGGTTGCGACGCATAAATACATTTCGCAATCGGTAGACCGCACTACCCGCTGGCTGTACCGTTGTAAAGCCGAGCTCGAACGTCTTAACTCGCTCCCCGAAACGATAAACAAGGACCAACTTCTGTTCGGTATCGGTCAGGGCGGTGTTTACGAGGATATCCGTATCCGTCACATAAAGGAAATTACCCAGCTCGACCTTCCCGGTTATGCTGTCGGCGGTCTTGCCGTTGGCGAAAGCGCCGAAGAAATGTACCGCGTTCTCGATGCGGTTCTCCCCTTTTATCCGACCGAAAAGCCGCGTTATTTAATGGGTGTCGGCACTCCCGTTAATATTTTGGAAGCGGTTGACAGAGGTATCGACTTCTTCGATTGCGTAATGCCCTCGCGCAATGCGCGCCACGGTAACCTTTTCACGAGCGAAGGACTTGTAAACCTTAACAACCAGAAGTATATGCTCGATTCGCGCCCGCTCGACCCGAACTGCGATTGCCCCGTTTGCCAATCCTATACCCGCGCGTATATTCGCCATCTCTTCAAAGCGCGCGAGCTTTTGGGTATGCGCCTTTGCGTTATTCATAACCTTTATTTCTATAATAAGCTTATGGAAAAAATCCGTAACGCTATTATGGAGGGTAATTGGAAATCGTTTAAAGAGGAGCAGGTATATCTTCTCGGAAAACGCGCAGAGTGATCGGCTTCAAATTTCGGCTAAACCGAAAAAATCCTTTTTTGGTTCCCGCGGAGGTGTTCGAATAGTTTTGTTTCAACATACCCGCGAGGCTGTTGCCAACGATTTGATCGTTACTTGGAAGGATTTACTGGATTTTTTCTATCGTGCTTTTCGGCTCGGGCAGTAGAATTCTACAGCCACGCGCCGAAACCCCCGATTTTATCGCGAAATTTGTGCGCCTCCGTTTAACTGTGTTGTTACTCGACTAATTTGGCTGTTACACGGCTTCAAATTTCGGATAAACCGAAACAACGACAAAAACAACATAAAAACAAAACCGTCAAGATTGCTCTTGACGGTTTCGCTTTGTAAGGGGAAATTATTCTTCGGTTTCGATATAAGGGAAGCGAGGAGTTCCGCGCATAGACTCGAAGGTCTTGTGGAAGTCGCCAGTCCATTCGAAAGCGCTGAAGCTGACCTTTTCTGCGCCGAAGCCGCAAATATAGGTTACGGTTTCTTCAAGCGCGGGAACGGTGTTCGTGCCTGCCTCGATAGCCGCCATTTCATCGGCGATAAGCGCGTCGATATATGCGATAAATTCGTGGCCGCCGGAGTAAAGCGTGCCGCATTTCCACATTTCCAAAAGCTCGTTCGTGCCATAGGTGTAGGCGAAGAACAACGTGCCACAGCCGCCGTCGTCTGCCCACCAGATAGCGTATACCTCAACGCGATATTTGCCGTTGGGGATAGCGATCGGAACAGCATCCTTATCGTTGTTGTCGTAAACGCAGTTACCGAGCGTATAAACGCCGCGGTGGAGCTCTTCGACGTCCTTCCAAATCTGATCATCTCTGAAGGTTACCTGACCGACAAGCTCACCGGTAGCGTGCTCGTAGATTGCTACGACAACGTCATCGATATAGGTGGGCGCGGAGTGACCTTCAACGATTTCGGAGCCGTCGTATTCGGGACTTACGGGGAACACGGGGTTGCCGAGCGGACCGATTTCGGGAACGTAAACAGGCTTTTCTTCGACGATTTCATCTTCGACGGTTTCGTCTTCGGTGATTTCGCCTTCAACGATTTCGTCTTCGACAATTTCGTCTTCGGTTGCTTCACCTTCAACGATTTCGTCTTCTGCGGGTTTGTCCTCGGTAAGTTCTTCGTTCTGTTCGAAGGAATCAAGTCCGAGCGTGCCCGAATCTGCGGCAGAAACGACGATAGAATCATCGATAGCCGAGGAATCGAGGAGCGAAAGGCTTGCCGTGAGAATGAGTGCGGCGGCGGTAATCAGCGCCGCGGTGATAAGCGCGAGTGTTTTGTTTTTCATAACGTATCTCCTTTCGTGATAGTTGGCAACGGCATTAATTTACTGCCGTTGCCGTAATACTACTCCCCGTATATTTTAAATCTTTTCGGGATTTGTTATAGAATTGTAAAATCTAAAAGCATTTTTTGCGTCTGCTTTTGCAGCTTTCGGTGTTTCCGCAACGGTAGCAGAGCTCGTTATCGCAATATCCCTTTTCGGAAAATTCAATAATATTGCTCACGGTGGTTTCGGCGATATTGTTGAGCGCTTCCTCGGTCAAAAACGCTTGGTGCGAGGTTACGATAACGTTCGGCATCGAAATAAGTCGGGCAAGCGTGTCGTCGTCCATAATATGACCCGAAAAATCCTCGAAGAATATATCCGATTCTTCCTCGTAAACGTCGAGGCACGCCGCACCGATATGGCGCGATTTAATACCCGCAAGCAGAGCCTCGGCATCGATCAGAGCACCGCGCGAGGTGTTGATAAGGGTAACACCCTTTTTCATCTTATTTATCGCGTTTTCGTCAATCAGGTGGCGGGTTTCTTCGGTAAGCGGGCAATGGAGCGAAATAATATCGCTTTTTGCAAAAAGCTCCTCGAGCGTTACGTATTCAAGACCGCAATCGCTATTGGGAAATTTATCGTATGCGAGCACCTTCATTCCGAACCCCTTGCAAATATCGGCAAACACGCGTCCGATTCTGCCCGTGCCGATAATACCCACGGTTTTGCCGTGCAGGTCAAAGCCTGTCAGCCCCGCAAGGCTGAAATTAAAATCCTTCGTGCGTATATACGCCTTGTGTATGCGGCGGATAGAGGTAAGAAGCATCGCAATCGCGTGCTCGGCAACGGCATAGGGCGAATAAGCGGGCACGTGGAAGATATGAAGCTTGCCGAATGCGTGCTTTACGTCGACGTTGTTGTAGCCCGCACAGCGAAGCGCAACGCACCTCACACCCGCGGAATAAAGCTTGTCGATAACCTCGGAATCGACAGTATCGTTCACAAAAACACAAACGCCGTCACAGCCCTCTGCCAGCGTTGCGGTATCGCGGTTGAGCTTGGTTTCGAAAAATTTGAATTCTACTCCGTTTTCGTTTCCGTACTTTTCGAAAGACGGTATATCGTAAGGCTTTGTATCGAAAAAAGCAAATTTCATAATAACTACCTCCTTTTTTATATTATACCCCAAAACAGAAAAAGGAAGCGTTGCACATGCAACGTAACCGAAGATTTTTGCCGCCGAAAAAGAGAGAACCTCTTGTAATCAAAGAGGTTCTCTTGCTTTTTTTGTTATTTGATTGTATAGGTTCCGAAATAGTGCCTTGCGATAAGAAGGTAATCGTATTGGTTTACGATACCGTCCTTATTCACGTCCGCGCGGAGCGCTTCGCTGTTTGTGAGTGCACGGGTTTCGAAGTGGTGACGCTTAACGAGAATATAATCGTACTGATTTATAGTTCCGTCGTTGTTAACGTCGCCAAGGTTTGCCGCTTGCGCGTTAATACCGCGGAGCACTGCGAGATAAGCGATTCTCGCGTCCTTCAACAAACGTTCGCGCAGGGCAGAGGAGGGAAGCGCGTTCAGCTTCGTGCGAAGCGCGGTTATTTCCTCGATTGCGCTTGCGGCGTTGACGCTTGCGCTTTCGACAACGCTTTCGCAAAGCACGAGTATTTCATACGCAAGCGATTCCGAAAGCTTATCTGCATCTCTTGCATTGCGAATACGCTCTGCCGATCTGAACATTGTGTCTTGGATCGTTTTGATATTATCAAATGCGGGTGCGAGCGAGGGTTCGGTGTAAAGCGTAGAGGAAAGCACGCCGTCGGCATCCTTGCTGAAATATTGCGCGGTTTGGAAATAAACAACGCCGTCACAGCCGACCTGTGCCATTTCGAAGGCTTGGGTCGCCATATCGTTGCCGTCGAATTCATCCATAAATATACCGAGTCCGGGAACGACCATACAGTCTTCGCCCGCGGCATCGAGAAAGGGCTTCATCTGGGGTGCATAGCCGCTTCCGTATGCCATAGGGTGAATCATATCCAGCCAGCCGTTTTCAAGCCAGGTTTCGCTGTCCTGATAAAGCGTGTTGTACGAGGTCGAGAACTGCGCGCCGACGTCTGCCGTAAGAAGCACGTCGGGGGCAACGGTATCGATAATTTCGCGCATACGCTCGACAAACCTGGTAACCTGCTGTGCGCGGAACTTTACCCAGTCGTTCCAATACTCTGCACGCGTATCGAGGCGTATCGTGCTGTTTTTGTATTTCGGATAAGCTTCCTTGAATTTTGCGATAGTCGTGCTGTCGTATCCGAAATCGTCGTCGGCATATCTGTCGCGGTAGCGGATATAGTCGAGCTGGAAGCCGTGAATATCGTAATTTTCAAGAATATAGGTATAGGTTTCTGCAAGGAAGTCCTGCACCTCGTCGAGTGCGGGGTTGAGGAACACCATACCCGTCGTTTCATAGGAATAGATGTTCGAGCCGAGGTTGGACTTTAACTGCCATTCGGGCTTTTTCGCCGCAACGCTCAAATGCCAGTTTTCGCCCGAGGAATTGCAGGAATAGAATACGGGCATCCAGCAGTGAAGCTCTACTCCGTATTCCGCGCATACCTCGGAAAACGCCGCGAGAACGTCGAAGCCCTTGAATATCGGATTTTGCTTGAAAAGGCTGTCGGCAGGCGTTTTGTATATCATCGTGCCCGAATACATCGTTTCGATAGATATCATATTTATGCCTGCGCCGACGCACTGCTTAACGTAATTTCTGACCTCGGTCATACTTTTCTGCGTGGGGCGGAGCCATACACCGCGGTATTCGGCGATTTCGCGCTCTTTATAGAGCATCGCCGCCTTGTCGAATTCGGCAACCAGCTTATCGATTTCGGATTCGGTGGGGTTGGTAAGCGAATTCAGCTTCGCGCAAGCCGATTCGAACAAAGCGTCTGCGTTCGAATCATAGACAATGAACGCTTCCTCTGCCTGCGCTTTCGCATCCTCTGCGCGTTTTTTCGCATCGTTGACACGGAAGAGCAGGGTAGAATCGTCAAACACGAGAGTAAGCGTCATCGTGCTTGCGTTGTAGCTTGCCTTCATACCGACGATAATAGTATTCTTTACCCAATCGGACATTGCGCCGTGTCCCGAAATTACAAAGCTGTTTTCGCCTGCGGGAATGGCACTGCTGTTTCCGCCGACCGAGGTGACGGTTCCGTTTGTAACCGTGGCTTCGGTGCCGTATACGTTTGTTGCGGTGGTGCTTCCGTAGGAACGGGTATAGATAACGAGATAATCGGTAAGGCGCGTTTTGTTGATCGCGCTTATTTTTTGGGTGGTGATTTCATCGGCGGAAGCCGAAAAGGGAATAACGGTGAATACGAAAAGAAGAGAAAGGAAAACGCATAAGAGCTTTTTCGACATATTACTTCTTTCCTTTCTTGGAAACGAGGATGACGGTTACTGCACAACCGATGATAACGATCGCGCAGATGATTACGATAACGATCTGTCCGCCGTTTGTCTTCTTGGCAGCTGCGTCGCTTTCGTCGGAGTCTGCTTCAGACTCTGCTTCCGAAGCGGTGCTTTCGCCGCCCTTGCTTTCGTCATCGGGCTTTTCGGAATAATCGGGGTTTTCGGGGATATCGGGAACGTCGCTCAAATCGAGCTCCTTGTTTGCAACGGTGTATGCCTTTACGATCGCTTTAAGATCGGAGGTAAGTCTTTCGGCTACGCCCTTTTCGCCGTTTGCTTCTGCGATTGCGGTTGAAAGAGCCTGATATTTATCTGCATCGAAGCCTTCTGCGGTGAGAGTTGCGGTAAATGCATCGATCGCCGCGATAACGGTCTTTGCGTTATCCTCGGTAAGTCCGCCGAGAGGAACGATAATATCGTTGATTCTGCCCTTCATATATTCTGCCTGCGCCTTTGCGCCTTCGAGAATATCAAAGGTAGGAGTGATTGCCTTGTTGCGATAAACGCCCTTTAAAAGGTGTTCGCCGGTGTTTTTCTTGTTATATGCGGAGGCTTCGAAGTAAACCGAGCCGTCTGCCAAAACAGAGGTGTTGTAGCTTGCCTGTGTCTGCATATCGGTAGGAGTGAGCTCCGGCATGAATATGCCCAAGCCGACAGCGATAAAGGAGTTTTCGCCGCAACGCTCGGTCTGGTCTGCAATATCCTCTTCATAGCCGTAGCCGTAGGACATCGGGAACAGAATATCGATCCACTTGTTTTCGAGCCAGGTGTAGTAGTTCTGATAGTTGTTGCCTACACTGTCGGTAGGATCGGGAACAACGTCTGCGCCGAGAAGCACGTCGGGCTTGACGTCATCGATAAGCTTTCTTACACGCTGAACGAAGGAATCGACGTAATTGCAACGGAAGTTGACCCAATCCTTCCAATAGCCTGCCTTGGTGTCGTATTTCGGGCGTATGCCGTACTGCTTTTCAAAAGCGTCGAGTGCGGTTTTGTTGTAGCCCATATCGTATTCGGCGGTGCGTGCATAGTAACGGATATAGTCGAGCTGGAAGCCGTCGATATCGTATTTTTCGAGAATGTATTTATAGGTGGAGAGGAGATAGTTGCAGGCTTCCTCGTTTGCGGGGTCGAGCATCATAAGCGCGCCGAGCTCGCCGTTTACCTGATGCGAATACTTACCCGTGCTGGAAAGAGAGAGCCATTCCTTCTTTTTGTTGCCGACAGAATAGCGGGCGTTCGAGGAGTTTGCGTCGCCTACGTAGAAGATAGGCATCCAGAGGTGGAGCTCCATGCCGCGTTCGTGGCAGGCATCGATATAGGATTGAAGAAGGTCGAACTTTTTGAACTTGGGATTGGTTTCGAAAAGGCTGTCCTCGGGCATGGGCATTATCATCGTGCAGTCGTAGAGCGTTTCGACACAGATCAGATTTATACCCTGCTCGTAAAGCTTCTGCACGGTTGCTTCGACCTGAGCCGCGCTTGTGTCGGTAGGTCTTATCCATACGCCGCGGTATTCAACCGTTTTGCTTTCGGAAATAATAAGGCTGATTTCAACCGCACGGTCTTCGACGTTCTTTGCTTCGGTAACGAGCTTTACGTCGTCCTTGTTCTTTTTATAGTCGGACTTTATACCGGCAACGGTGTTTTCAAGCTCTTCGATAGCCGCCTTTGCGGATGCGTAGTTGAAATAATCGTATCTTGCGAGAGCCGCATTGTAGGAATCCCAAAGATTGCTGATGCAAAGGTCCATACCTGCGGTAGCCGCGGAATCGTCAAAGGAAAAGGTTACGGTTTTTTTGTTTTCGTCATAGGTTACCGACATACCGAGCTTTGCGTTGTCCTGAAGCCAGGTAACCATTGCGCCGTGTCCCGAAACGACAAAGGAATTTGCCTTGTTGGGAATCAGGCTGTTGTTGCCGCCGAGCGAAACGACGATACCGTTTTCGCATACGACCTCGTAGCCCCAGTCGTTAGTGCCGGTGGTGGTGCCGCGCTTGTTGTATATAACGATCGAATCGGTCTGACGGGTGGTGTTTACGCCGAGAATCTTCTGGGTGAGCTCGTAAAACGCGTTTTCGGCTACGGGCTCTTCGGAAACGGTTATAACTCCGCTGGGGGTGTAATAAACGTAGTCGCCCACCTTGATATTTTCTTTTATCCAGGTGCCCATATTTTTGCCGCCCTCGTTTTCGTCGTGTCCCGAGAGAACGAAGCCGTTTTTGGGAATAGCGCTGTTGCCCTTGTTGTGAGAAACAGCCTTGTTGTTTTCGATAATGACCTCATAGCCCCATTCGTTAGTGCCTGTGGTCTCGCCGTGTTCGGGGGTATAGATAACCAGACAACCGCTTTCACGTATTGCGTTTATCGCGTCTGCCTTAATTGTAATCGGTTCGGCAGAGGCGGAAAAGAGGAACGACGGCAACACCATAAGTGCAAGAAGCATTACCGCGAGAGCTCTTTTTGCAAAATTCATCAATATGCATCCTTTCTTTATTTGGAGAAGGTCGGATATAAAAATCCGACCTTTTCTTAACTGTTTGATTGTTTTTGATTATTCGTTGAAGTATTCGAGCATTTCCTGAAGCTTAGCATCAGCAGAGGAAAGGTTTGCTTCGAAGCGGGACGCGATGTTGGTGTCAACAGAGGTGTACTGAGTAAGCAAGGAGCCCCAGTTGAATGCTGCGCCGAGGTCGAAGGTACGGGAAGCGAAGATGATGTCGAGCATTTCGCCGGATTCGTCATCGTGAGAATCGCGGTACTTGAGCTGAACGTCATAGTATGCGGGAGTTACCTTCTGGAGCGACATTTCTGCGATTGCAGAGATGATAAGACCAACGTCTTCGGTGTCCTGAAGACCGATAGGAACGCACATGCAGGAAGCGTTACCCTGCGAAACGGTGTGGTAATATCTGTCCTGAGTTTCGTAGAACTTGGGAATGGGAAGAATACCGAATTCGTCTTCCATTACACGGAAGGACGCTGCGTGGATAAGGCCGCACATATAGAAGAGCTCTCTGCCTTCGATAAATGCCTTGTGTACGGTCTTTTCCCAAGGATGATCGGGGAACTTGGTGCCGTAGATCGGGCCGTTTGCGATCATAACGAGGTTATTGTTGTTATAGAAATCGAGAGTTTTCTGGATAACGTTGTAGGTGGCTTCGGTTTCCTTGGTGAGAGTGATGTAGGGGATGTCGTCAGCGTCCTTCTGAGCGATCTTCTGACCGGAAGCAACGGTGTGAACGTAAATGTTGTAGGTTTCGGTACCGAATGCCCAGTTGTCCTGTTCGTCGATAACGTTATCGCCGTTGGAGTCGAAGGTTGCATTGCTTTCGGTGCAGATTTCTACGAACTTGTCGAAGGTCCATTTATCATCTCTTACGAGCTGATAGAAGTCTTCCTGAATGTTAAGGGTGTTCTTGAGATCCTTGTTGAAGAGCATACACCAGGTACCCTGGTCGTCATAGGTGTTGATTGCGCCGCAGGTGAAGTATACCTTGTTGTCGATAGAAAGATCGGCAACAGCGTTCTGGTCCCACCAGGGCTGAGTAAGGTCGATAGTGGAAATACCGCGGAGGTCTTCGATAACGCCGTCAAATGCGAGAGGCGCGGTGGAAGAAATACCGGTGAAGCAGATATCGTATTCGAAATCTTCACTGCCTGCCAAAACCTGATTTCTGATAATGGAGGGAACCGATTCGGTACCGGTCTTTTCGCCTACGATTTCGCAGTTGTAGGTTGTTTCAACGTAGTCTACAACCCATTTCTTGGCTTCGTCAACAGAAGAGGGGTTTTCTTCCGCATACATGATTTCGCCGGTGTAGCCGAGAATCGAGGTGGAGTTGTAGCCCCAGTCGTGACAAATTACGTTGAATTCCTTACCGCCCATATCTTTAACGGGGGTAACGGGAACGTATTCGCCGGAAGACTGCGACTGCTGCGACTGCTCTTGTGCTTCTTCGCCGTTGCAGGCAACGAGAAGGGGAATGAGCATAGCAAGTGCGAGTAAACAGAATAAAAACTTTTTCATTGCTGGAGTCCTTTCGGTATGTGTTTTTTTATTTATTATTAATTTTTAGCGAGGACGGTATCGATAAACTCGTCCATTGCGCTCTGCGCGATATGGATTTTGTTTTCGAATCTTGAAGCGACGTTCGGGCTGATGTCGGTATAGAGATCGCGCACACCGCCCCAGTTGTAATAGCAGCCGAGGTCGAAGGTACGGGAAGCGAAGATGATGTCGAGCATTTCGCCGGATTCGCTGTCACGGGTGTCGCGGTATTTGAGCTGAACGTCGTAATAAGCGGGAGTAACGCGCTGCTTGGAAAGCTCTGCAAGAGCAGAAATGACAAGACCGAGATCTTCGACGTTGGGGGTTCCCTCGGGAATCATAAGCACGGTGGAGTTATAAGAGGATATGGTGTGATAATATCTGTCCTGCGTTTCGTAGTGCTTGGGAATGGGAAGGATACCGAATTCGTCTGTCATAACGCGGAAGCTGGGACCGTTCATAAGACCGCACATATAGAAGAGCTCTCTGCCCTCGAGGAATGCGGTGTGCACGGTAGCTTCGAAAACGTTGGGATAGCCCTTGCTTAAGTAGGGCTCGGTGTTTGCAACCATAACGAGCTCGGAACGGTTATAAAAGTCGAGCACTTCGGAAAGAAGGTTGTATGTCCGGTCGGGAGACTCTATTGCCGTGAGCACGGGAAGATCGTTTTCGTCCTTTTCGGCGATCTTGATGCCCGCACCTGCGAGGTGGATGTAGATGTTATAGGTTTCGGTGCCGAACGCCCAGTTATCGTGCTCGTCCTGAACGCCGTCTGCAGAGGAATCGAAGGTCGCGCCGCTTTCGGAACAGATTTCGACGAATTTGTCGAAGGTCCATTTATCGTCGCGCACGAGCTGATAGAAATCCTCTTCGATACCTAGTCTGTCCTTGAGCGACTTGTTGAAAAGCACGCACCAGGTACCTTGATCGTCGTAGGTGTTGATGTCGCCGTTGACAAAGAAAACCTTACCCGACACCGAAAGATCGTTTACTGCGTTCTGGTCCCACCAGGGCTTAGAAAGATCGATGGTGGAAACGCTTTTCAGATCGACGAGCATTCCTTCGAGAGCGAGAGTGGGAGCTCTGCCGAGGCTGTCGAAAACTATATCGTACTGATGCAGTCCCGAGGCTACCTGATTCTTCACAAGCGTAACCACGTCGGAGCCGTAAACAGACGAGGTGAGCTCGCCTTCGATGTTGCAGTTGTAAGCCGATTCTACGTAATCGCAGACGATTTTCTTTGCTTCGTCAACAGAAGAGGGGTTTTCTTCGGAATATATGATTTCACCGGTATATCCGAAAAGAAGCTGAACGCCTGCCGCAAAGTCGTGGCAAAGGACGTTGATTTGTCTGCCGTTCAGGTCTTTAACAGGGGTGGTGCACTGAAGCGTGTTGCCGTTTTCGGAACCCTCGGAATTTTCGGCGTTGCCGTTTCCGCACGCCGCGAGAGGCACCGCGAGCATTAAAATTGCCAAAACACACGTAATGAGCTTTTTCATGGCAGGTCCTTTCTCGTTGTAGCCGTTTTAACGGGCTTTGTGCGATGCGATATGTTGTTTTGAGTTTATACGTTGAATCTGAAGAGAACAACGTCGCCGTCGTTCATAACGTATTCCTTGCCTTCGCTTCTTACAAGTCCTGCTTCCTTGCAAGCGGTAAGCGAGCCCTTTTCGATAAGTGCTTCATAGGGAACGACCTCGGCACGAATAAATCCGCGTTCGAAATCGGTGTGTATCTTACCTGCCGCACCGGGCGCCTTCGTGCCCTTCTTTATAGTCCATGCGCGAACCTCGGGTTCGCCTGCGGTGAGGAAGGAAATAAGTCCGAGCAATGCATAGGACGCTTTTATAAGCTTGGAAAGACCTGTTTCGGTAACTCCCAAATCTTCAAGATAAGCCTGCTGCTCTTCTTCATCGAGATCGCCCAAGGCCGCTTCGGTTTCGGCGCAGACCGAAATTATTTCGGCATCCTCGCCTGCGATATAAGCCTTTAATGCGTTGTAATATTCGTTTTCTTCATCGGGACGGGCAAGATCGTCTTCGGAAACGTTTGCACAGTAAATTACAGGCTTGCCCGAAAGAAGAGGAACGGTTTTCAAAAGCTCTGCTTCGCTTTCGGAAAGCGAAACGTTTCTTGCGCAAATGCCCTTTGTGAGCTCGGCGCAGACTCTTTTGAGTACCTCTGCATCCGCAAGCGCGCTTTTATCGCCCTTGCCTGCTTTTGTGAGTCTGTCGATAGCGCGTTCGAGCATTTCGATATCCGAAAGAATAAGCTCGGTGTTTATCGTTTCGACGTCACGCGCGGGATCGACCGAATCTTCGACGTGGATTATTTTGCTTCCGCCGAAGCAACGAACGACGTGCACGATCGCATCTACCTCGCGGATGTGCGAAAGGAATTTATTGCCAAGACCTTCGCCGTTTGCCGCGCCCTTTACCAAGCCCGCAATATCGACAAATTCGACGGTTGCGTGGGTAACCTTTTTGGGATTGTAGAGCTCGGCGAGCTTATCAAGGCGTTCGTCGGGAACGGGAACGACGCCGACGTTGGGATCGATAGTGCAGAACGCATAGTTTGCACTTTCGGCACCCGCCTTTGTGAGTGCATTAAACAGTGTGCTCTTGCCGACGTTGGGCAGGCCTACTATACCAAGTTTCATAAATAAAAAATCTCCTTGAACCGACAACTTCGCGCGCGTGCGCGCGTGTTTATTCCCAAATAGTATAATACATTTCCGCGAGATATGCAATATATAATTTTTAGTCATATTTAAACGCATAAAAAATTAAACAATAGTTAACAATATATGTGATAATTCCCCTTGACACAGCAAAGAAAATGGTTTAAAATATAGACACAAGGTAAATTTGAGTTAAAATTTAAATTGTTAAAGAAAAGGAGAATTTTGCTATGGCAACCAGAATACTCGTTATTGACGACGATATGAATATATGCGATCTGCTTCGAATGTATCTCGAAAAGGAGGGATACGAGGTGCGTATCGCCAACGACGGAATAGAAGGTATGTCGGCTTTCCGTATGTACGATCCCGATATGGTTCTGCTCGATATTATGCTTCCCAAAAAGGACGGCTGGCAGATTTGCCGTGAAATCCGCGAGCAATCCTTAAAGCCGATAATAATGATCACCGCCAAGGGCGAAACGATCGACAAGGTTTTGGGGCTTGAGCTCGGCGCCGACGATTTTATCGTTAAGCCGTTGGATATGAAAGAGGTATTCGCACGCATAAAGGCGGTGCTTCGCCGCTATGCAAAGCGCGACAAGGCGGACGGCGAGCTTATTAAGTTCGATAATCTCGAAATTTCGCTCCAGAAATACGAGCTACGGGTTTGCGGCAGATCGGTAGATCTTCCCCCGAAGGAATTGGAGCTCATTTACTTCCTTGCCTCGCACTACAACCACGTTTTCACCCGCGATCAGCTTTTGGATAAGGTCTGGGGCTTCGATTACCTCGGCGACAGCCGCACGGTTGACGTTCACATAAAGCGCCTGCGCGAAAAGCTGGAGGGTGCTTCGGAAAAATGGGTGCTCAAAACGATTTGGGGTGTCGGCTATAAGTTCGAGGTTATGGTCGAAAATCAATAGAATAAGCCTTTCCTTTCTTGTTTCACCTGCGTGAAAAAAGCCTGCGGATTCGGCGTGATACTCTTAACCGAGTATTGCACCAAATCTGCAGGCGTTTTGTTTATCCGATTGTTTTATCCGAATATCCACATTTTCAATATCGCAAGCATTTCGCGCAGACCGTTCGGCACTGCGGTATACCACGGCGTTTTCGCGCCTAAATGAGTGAGCCCGCCAAACCCCTGCGCTTCGCCCATACAGCCTGAACGGTAGATATGAAAGCCGTTGGTGATATATGCGGCGGTGTAGCCGTTTTCGAAATGCGAATCGAGTATTTCCTTCGAAAATGCGAAATTTTCTTCGGTGCTTGTCGAGCGCTCCTCTTTAATGATCTTTTCCTGCGGAACGCCGTTTTGCACCAGATAACGCTCCATCGCCAGCGCTTCGGTAATGCTTTCGTAATTTCCCTTGCCGCCGCTTACCACGATAACGGCATTCGGATTCATTTCGTGGTATTCGAGCGCGGTATCGAGCCGTTCCTGCAGGTTACTGCCTATCATTTCGCCCTTTATACCCGCGCCGAGCACGATAACCGCATCTTCTTTATAGGTGACGGTATCGTTCGCGCCACAGATATAAACCGCCGCAGTGAACGCCAAAACGAAGATATATCCGAAAACGGCTGTGTATTTAAGCCATTTCGGCAGAGCGCGCGAAAGCCTTTTGTAAAGCACGCCGTAAAGGAGCAAAATCACGCCGAGCAGATATGCAAAAACCGTTCCGACCGTAAAATTAGATTTTATATTGTAGATAACTCCGAGCAGAACAAACACCGAGCCGAGCGCTGTCGCAGAATATTTTACAGCCAAATCCTTCTTTTTCAAAAAAATCACCCCACAGATATTATTCTATCATATCGACCGAATAATGTCTATGGGGTTTTAAAAGTTCTAAATTTCGATTTCGCAATCGCAAACGGTTTCCGCAGGACCTGTCATAAAAGCACGCCCGTCCCTGCAAAGCTCGATTTTAAGCTCGCCGCCGTCGAGAAGAACGTATATCGGCTTATCCGCCGAGCAAAGCCCGACGCTTGCCGCCGCAACGGCAGAAGCCACCGCGCCGGTGCCGCAAGCCATGGTTACGCCGCTTCCTCTTTCGAAAACGCGCATACGAATCCTGTTTTCGCCTATTCGGGAAACGAATTCAACGTTCACGCCGTCTTTGAAGTAGCGATCTCCGCAAATGTCCGCGCCGAGTGTATAAACGGGGGCTTTTTCGGCATCGTCGACGAAGATGACCGCGTGGGGATTGCCGACGTCGACGGGAATGAAGCTCACTTCGCTTTTGTTCACGGTTATAACGGCTTCGCCGCCCGCAACCGCTTTGCCCATACCGACGCGAATGCTTTTTACGCGCTTGCCTTCGGGATAAAGCGTAAGCGTTTTTATGCCCGAGCGGGTTTCGACGGTGATTTCGGTCTTCTGCGTATGCCCTTTATCGTAAACGTATTTGCCGACGCAACGGATGCCGTTTCCGCACATCATTGCCTCGCTACCGTCCGCGTTGAAGATACGCATACCGAAATCGGCGTTTTCCGAGCCTGTTATAAAGACGGTGCCGTCCGATCCGACGCCGAAATGACGGTCGGAAAGCCTTTTTGTCAGCTCCGCAACGTTATCGGGCACCTCACCGAAGAAGTAAAGATAATCGTTGCCCAAACCCTGCATTTTTGTGAAACGCATAATATCACTCACTTGACTTTTATTATTCAGCGTCCTTGCCGGTGATTTCCTTTATAATGCCTTCGAGGTATTCCTTAGCCTTGATAATATCCTTCGCCTGCTGTTCGCCTTCGATTTCGCGTTCGATAGTAACGTAGCCGTCGTAGCCGAGCTCGTGCAAGCCCTTGATAACGCCGTAGAAGTCAACCTTACCTTCGCCGATAGCGGTTTCAACACCGAGGTCGTGTCCGTTTGTGGGGTATTTGCCGTCTTTTGCGTGGAGGTTACGAACGTACTTGCCGAAAACGTCCAAGCTGTCAACGGGGTTTGCTCTGCCGTAAAGAATAACGTTTGCGGTATCGAGGTTTACGCCGAGGTTATCCGCACCTGCGGTTTCGAAGCAACGGAGCATGGTAACGGGGGTTTCCTGACCGGTTTCGAAAAGCAACCACTGGTTGTTCTTTTTAAGATGATCGGCAACTCTCTTTACTGCTTCGCAGAAGGGTAAAAATTCGGGATCGTTGGGGTTTTCGGGGATAAAGCCCATGTGTGTAACTACGTTTTCAACGCCGAGCTTTGCTGCGAAGTCTGCACCGTCGCAGAGGTTCTTAACACGCATTTCGCGGTACTGAGGGGGAACAAGACCGAGATTCTGCTGACCTTCATAGAAGTTCCAGGTGCAAGGGCCTTCCCAGCCGCACCAGAATGCAGAAATAGTTACGCCGTATTCCGCAAGAAGCTCGTTGAGCTTTTCTGCGTTTTCATCGGTCCAGCGTGCAGGGCTCCAGGAGAGAAGCTGGCAGTTATCGAATCCCTGCTCTCTCAAGGTCTTTAATTTTTGGGGCATTTCAGCCATGTCAACAAGGCTTAAGCAAACGCCTACTTTCATTTTTGTGTTCTCCTTTATGCTTTTATTTATTTTCGTTGTTGGGCTTAATGGTTACGGTTTCGCCGCCGATTGCAGAGGATTCCTTGTCGGTGGTTATTTCGAACGCATCTTTATAGGGTGCATCGGTAGTCGCACGGCGCGCTTCGTTCATCGGCACGCGGTAAACCTTTCCGTCGATTTCGCGGTAGAGATAGGTGCTGTGCCAGATCGCGTTTGTGACTTCGGTGTTGGTGTTCGCCGCCACGCCGCCTTCGTTACCGCTCTGGTCGATTGCGTTTACGCGCTTGAATTCCGCGGCAAGCCCTTTTCCGTGTCCGGGCGAGGAGAAGATCGGGCTTATAAAGTCCGCAGGGTCGTTCCAGCCGTATTTTTCACGCATTTCGACCGAGGAAGCAAGCGTGGATTTTTCGATAACCTCGATTTTCATCTGTAACTTATCGGGTGCGGGCGAATAAACGCTTATACGGAGCGTGTCGCCGGGGAGATAGTAATATTCGGTATATCTCCAATGATAGTTTGCAAAGCAGTTGTTTCCGTTTGCGGTAACGGCGTATTTGCCGTCGTGAACGTCATAGCCGCCGACGTCCTTATCGTTTTCGGTAATATAGCGCCAGAAGGGGCGGAAGGCTATGCTTCCCGTGCTGATTTTATTTGTTTTCGTATCGATAACGCCGAGCGAGAGGGAAAGTCCGACGTCCGATTCGCTCATCGCGTTGCCGCCGAGATAAACCGAAGGGTTATCCTTGCTTTTAACGTTGGGATCGACGTTCAGTGCGGGGTTGCTCGTGCCGTTATAGCGCGAAAGCTTTACTTCGGGAAGGGTTACCGTGCCTTCGATACCGATCCACTTATCCTTCGAGGATACTACCTTGTGGTACCAGGCACCGCCGAAAACGGGGTGGGGCTTGGGGTTGAGCTTTTCGCCCGCGATTGCTCCGTTGTAAATTTCGTAGCCCGAATCGCTTTCCTTTTCGGTTACGGTTATTTTGCGTGTCATTTCGGTTGCGGCGTTACCCGCGCTGTCTTTAAGATTATATGTCACGGTGTATTCTCCGGCCTTTGCCGAATCAAAGCCTCCCTTGCTTATCGTTATTTTATCGGTAATGTCGCCGTCGGTTTCGTCATAGCCCGAAACGCCGGTCATAAGGTCGTATTCTTCGCCGTTTTTAACAGTCACGGATTCGGTTCCCGCTTCGAGCGTTATTATCGGAGCAACGGTATCGGGCTCGGCTTGCGAGCTCTGTTCCGCTTGTGAGGACTGCTCCTCTTCCGATTCCGAAACAGCCTGCGAGGATTGCTCCGCTTTCGAGGACTGCTCTTCCTGCGAGGATTGCGCTTCCTGCGAGGATTGAGCCGATTCGGTCGGTTCGATAGCTTCGCCGCAGGCGAAAAGCCCAAAGCAGAGAATTGCCGAAAGGAATATTAAAAACGTACGTTTCATATTGTTATCCGTTCTTTCTGTAAAATTCTATGGTTTGCTTGAGTGCGGTTTCCGCCGCGGATTTGCTCGATTCGAACTGCGAAGCGAACGAGCCCTGAGGATAGTACGCCATATTCTGAAGCATAATATCGAGCCCGCCCCACTGGTAGACCATACCTATATCGCAGGCACGGGTGGGAAGGATATATTCGTTTATCATTTCCGCCGATTCATCGTCGCGGGTTTTCATATAGGAAAGCACGGTTTCCTGATAATCCTTTGCAACCGTGTTCTTCGAAACCGCGCCGAGAACGTTCAATGCGTCTACCGTCATTGTAAGATCGTCGCCGAGCACGGAGGTGGGGATAGCGAAACAGCTTGCACCCCACGGATTAACGAGCGAATAATAGTTTTCCTGCGATTTTTCGAACTTGGGCTCGGGAACAACGCCGAAGTGCTGTTCCATATCGCCGAGTCTGGTAACCGAGCTCAACGCGTCGTTGAAGAAGAGCGATCTGCCGGTTATAAACGCTTCACGCGTGAGGTCGACGGGACTGCTAGAAACGCTGAAATAGTCGTTCGCCGAAACGTAATAATCCTTGCCCTTTACGAATTCCTGAAGCTTGTCGATAACCTTCGCGCTTCTGGAGTTATACATCGTTATCATCGGGTAGCCGTCGGCATCGGAAGCGGCGATTTTTTCGCCCGAGCCGAAGAAGATGCCCCACATATCGTCGAGCTGTCCGCTCCAGCCGTATTCGTCGTTGTAATCTATTTTTCCGTCGAAGTTAAGGTCGTTGCTCATAATCTTTGCCGCTTCGAACACGGTATCAACAACCCATTCGCCCTTGCGAACGAGCTCATAGGGGTTGCCGCCGTATTTTTCGGAAAGACCGTATTTGTTCCAGAGCTCATAGTTAAAAAACAGTGCGCTGGTGCTCGCTTTATTAACAAGACCTATATCGCCGATAGTAAAGTAAAGCTGATCGCCGTAAGTCATGCTCTTGTTGAATTCGGCGTTCCACCAGGGTGCATCGATCTGCAAGCCTTCGAGCGCGCGGAGATTGTAAAGATGTCCGCCCAAGGCAAGACTTGCGCCGTCGTAAAGGCAGGGAACAACGACGTGATATTCGCCGGTGGTGCTCAGATTGCCCTGCATAACGTATTTCAGCATTTCGCCGTTTTTGCGGGTGGGGCTGTAATATTGCACCTCTTCGAGCGTAAGACCGAGCTGGATTTCGAGCTGTTCTGCTCTCAGCTTAAGGTCGTCGTTGATAATTTGAGGATAGGTCTGGCTTGCGCCGTCTTCGTAATAAACGGTGTTCGGCATAATTTCGGATTCATAAACCACCGCTTCGCCGCAGGTGAGAAATACGATCGATTTGCCGTCGTAGCGCTTGCCGCTCGTTTTTGCGTAATACGCGCCGTTTTCATCGGTATATTCGGTGCGGTTTGCGCCGCTGTTACTGCTTTCTGCGCTTTGCTCTTCGGCTTCCTGCTCACAGCTGTAAAGCATCGGCAGGCAGACAAGCAACGCCGCCAGCAAAAGAGATACCGCTTTCATAAATTTCATAAAATTTCCCTCCATTTACCCTTTTTAACAGATTAACATATATTTGCGATTTTTTCAAGAGGGCGGGAACAAAAAACGGATCGGCTTAGCCCAGCCGACCCGTTTTAGTGCGAGGAAAGACGCGCTCTTTGGTACGATTTCAGAAAAACAGCTTTCTTTTGAGCGTTTCGCGTGCGTTTTCGCTTATTGCGAGGTGGAATATAAAGCCGCCGAAGATAAGCATTACGGCAAACGGATAAAACGACCACCACGCGAAATCCAGCCCGAAGGTGACGCAGAGCATAAGCTCGACGAGCACGATAAGCGCGCCGAATGCAACGAAGGCACCGCCCCACACGTAGAGCTTGCCTCTTTTAAGATACCGCATAAGCGTTACCACCGCACATACGATAAGCGCAAGCGTGCCGACGACCGGAAACGCAAAGCTTAAAAACCAATTACCGTCGGTCACCCAATTTATGTAGTGCAGATAAATGATTGCGGCGGCAAAAACGCAGGGGACGAAAATTACGGGGTTGCGCTTTTTGAACCAGAGCGGAAGCGCGAACGCGATATAGAAGAGCAGCAATCCGCCCGCCGCATATCCGAACCAATTAAGTCTGCCGTCGGGGCGCATATCCGAAAAAACGCAGGTTATGGCGGCAATTATGAACAGCAGGGCATAGAGCTCGTTTATAACCTTTGAATTAGCCTTTGCATTAGGCTTTTTTCCTTTCGGGAACAGCGAATCCTTTTCGCTCTGCTTTATTTCGGGGTGATAAACCGAGGTTCCGCAAAGCGGACAGCTTTTTTCGCTGTCGTCGAGCTTTACGCCGCAATTAATGCAAAACATTATTCTTCCTCCCGTCCGTGATTACTTTCGACCGTGACCGTGAACCCGAGCTGTTTGAGCACCGCGAAGAAATGGCGTTCGAGCCCCGGCTCCTTTACGTTACGTATAAAATTGATATAGAGCGTATCCTTGAAGGAAAGCATACCGCAGTTATAGGGTGCGGATGCCTGCGCTCCGAGAATAAAATCGAACCGTTCGATATAGCCTGCCATAATTTCGGGAACGCGCACCGCGCCGAGATTGGAAAAAGAAAGGCAGGATTTTCTTTCGCCGACCGTATCGTACACCGCCCTCATAACCGCGTTTTTGAGCGGAAGCGGAATAAGCCTTACAAGCGGGTTGCGTTCGTCGTTTACGTTTGTGGCGATAACGCTTCCCATGTGCTTTGCATTGAACTCTGCACCCATTTTGTGATAAACTATCCCGCAAATTTCCTCGAGCGTATATTCACCCAGCCGCGGGTCGAGCTCGGGCACGGTATACATTGCGAAGTTACGCAGGGTGTTGCTCGGGAACAGGGCGCGCAGATTTATCGGAATAAGCACCTTAATGCGCTTTTGCCTTTTTACTTCGGGGGTCAGCTCCCTTTGCAGATTCAAGAGCGCCTGCATCATCACCGCGCTGAAAAACACGGTGAGCGTATAGCCGTAACGGCGCGCGCATTCGAGCGCGTCCTTTACGGGAAGCGAAAAGCAGGTAAGGTCGAGCGAGCTGTCGGTGTTCGGTACACCGCCCATTCGCCACGCGTTCGTATCCTTGCGGCTTGCCTTTACGTTGCCCGCGTATTTCAAAAAGCTGTCCTCGAGCTCTTCTTCACGCGGGGGCTGATTTCTGTCGAGAATACCGTCGGTAAGCGGTACCGAAATACCGTATTTCTGTTCGAGGTATTCGGCGGTAAGGTTTTTAAGAAAGATCAATGCACCCGAGCCGTCGGTGAGCGAATGGAAATATTCCACTGCGATACGGTTTTTATAGGCGATAACACGGAAGGCGCACTGCTGCAGCTCCTTTTTATCCATAAAAACAAGCGGATAGCTGTATTCTTCTTTTAATTCGGGTGCCTTTTCCACCTGCTGAAGATAAAACCAGAAAGCACCCTTGCGAAGCCTTGCGGCAATCGAGGGGAAGCGCTTTACGACAACCTCGAGCGCTCTTTTGAGCACGTCCTTATCGACCGCTTCCGTCAGCGTGACGGATTGGCGGAAGAGATTGCTCCAATTTTTACGCATTGCGGCGGGGTATATCTTCGCCGCGTTGTCGAGCCGAACCCAGCGCAACGGCTTTTTTACTTTCTTTGCCATAAATTCTCCGTGAATCGAATTATACCGTATTATAACACATTATATCACAAGAAATCTTAAAAATAAAGAATAATTTCAACACCTTTATTCAGGCGATATATTCGCGTATTGCAAAAAAGCTTCGGTTGAGCGATTCGAAATCGATAACTCCTTCGCTGTTGAACGAGGTCGCTTCGACGGTGAAATCTCCGCGGTAATCCTTTTTCTTCAGATATTCGAACAGCCTTGCGAAATCGATATGCCCTTTGCCGATATGTAGGGTTTTTAAATTGCCCCAATCCAAATATCCGCCCGCATAGTCGTTGATATGAAAATGCGCTATGCTCGGGAACAAAAATTGGTTTTCGGGGAGATAGAGCAGGTCGGTCTGGCAGTGGAATTCCGCCATCTTCGTATCGAAGGTGAAGCGGATATCGGGGTAAGCCTTAATAAGCTCTGCAAGATGAGTCATCGGGTCCTTGCGGTTGCAGACAACGTTTTCGACGGTAAGCGTGAGCCCGAACGAATCGGCGATTTCGCGCAGGGGCTTATAGCAGGCAAGGTTGTTTGCAAAGTCTTTATCGGAATCGAGCCCGCCCCACAAATGAAGCACCAGCGTGTCGGAACCGAATTCCCTTGCGAAAGCGCAGTTGGATTCGAAAATCGAAAAAGCCTTTTCTGTATCGCCTTCTTCGTTGCGCGAAATAAGGTTTCCGACGTCCTTTTCGATATGAAACACGGGAAGGGGAACCGAAAGCTTCGAAATAAAGCTTTTAAGCTCGTCCGCCCTTGCTCGCCAATCGCCGTACATCATAAATTCAAACCCGTCGCATTCGAGCATTTCGCGGCATTTTGTCAAAAGCGTAAAATCCCTGCCGTTCGGCCGTCCGATAAGCGCTCCCGTGGAGCACAGAATTCTGTTCATTTTCGTTTCCCTCTGCGGTTGTCGTTTTTGTGTTCCCGATTTATCGTCTTCACCCGTATTGTATCACCGCTTCAAGCGAAAATCAAGAGCGGACGGCGACAAAAAGCGTCAACGCCCGAACGAACGTCAACGCTTTTTCCTTATTCCTCTCTGCGCCACGCGACAGTTCCGTTGACCAGCGTGTATTTCACGGCGGTGGCTATTTCGAGCGGACTGCCGTCGGTTATGACGATATCGGCGTCCTTGCCGACCTTCAAGCTGCCCAATCGGTTATCGACACGGCATATACGCGCCGCATCGGCGGTTATTGCGCGTAAGGCACCCCATTCGCTCATTCCTTCCTTAACGGCAAGCCCCGCGCAAAGCGGAAGATACTGTATGCGAGAAACGGGGTGGTCGGTGGTAAGCGCGACCGTAACACCCGCCTTTTGCAATATAGCAGGGGTTTTGAAATCGAGATTTTCCACCTCGTTTTTGCTTCTCGAAGCAAGCGAGGGTCCGACAATGGCGGGAAAACCGCTTTCGGCAATCTTATCGGCAATAAGATGCCCTTCCGTGCAATGATCGAGCGTCAGCCCCAGCCCGAATTCCTTTGCGATACGGATTGCGGTGAATATATCGTCGGCGCGGTGAACGTGCGCTTTAAGCGGAATTCTGCCCTCGAACAGCTCTCTGTAACACTCCATACCGAATTCGTTCGCGCTTTGCGTATTCGAAAAATAATCTCTTGCAAGAGAAAGCTCCTCGCGGATAAGCGAGGCGATACCCATACGCGTAGAGGGGATATTTCCGTTCGTGCCGTAATTTGTCATCGGGTTTTCGCCGAACGCTATTTTCATCGCCGAAGGGGCGAGCACCGTCATATCGTCTATCCGTCTGCCGTGGGTTTTTATAAAGGCAAACTGACCGCCGATAGGGTTTGCACTGCCGGGGCCCGCCATTACCCCCGTTATGCCCGCCGCGAGTGCGTTGTGGAACGCGCTGTCCATCGGGTTGATCGCATCGATTGCGCGAACGCAGGGCGTTATCGGATTGGTGTTTTCGTTGCTTTCGTCGATTTGGTGTGTTTTCTTCTCCTCGGAAATACCGATATGGCTGTGCGCGTCGATAAACCCCGGATAAACCCGCAGTCCCGCCGCATCGATAATCTCCATACGCTCGGTGGGGGCAATATCGGGCGAAATCTGTATGATTTTTCCCTTGTCCGCAAGCAAATCGGCGCGTATCGCTTCGTTTGCTTCCATTGTAAAAAGCGTTCCGTTTTTTATTAAAAGCAATTTTCTCTCTCCCCGAAAAAATATTTTCCGTGAATAGTTTGTTCGGAAAACAGGCAAACTATTCTTGTCTTATAAGGACAAATCATTAAAGGAGAATATTTATGAACAAGGATTACCAGAACAACCAGAACAAGAACAATCAGAACAACCAGAACAATCAGAACAAGAACAACCAGAACAATAAGAACGAGCAAAACCGTCAGAACAACCAGAACAACCAGAATAACCACAACAACCAGAATAAGAACAATCAGAACAACCAGAACCGATAAAAACCACCCGCGGTGGTTTTTAAAGCGCGGCGAAACGGTTTAATACACCCCAAAAGTACAAGCATTTTCGGGGACCGCTTTTTGCGCCCTTGAAATAAAAGGGCAACAGAAAAATCAAGCTTCATTTTTACGGTGAAGCTTGATTTTTTTATTTTGGAAAACAGCCTTGCTTTCTCTATGAGTTTTTACCCTTTTACTGCCTTTTCATTTGGCGCAGGAAGAGCAGCACCGCCGCGGCGAGCAGGACGAATGCATATCCGAGCACCCACCACAAATGCGGGAAAATACCTGCGAAATCTTCTGCAAGCACGGCGCGCTGAAGCTCGACCGCGTGAACGAACGGAAGCGCATACGCGATTTTTTTGAAAACGCCGCCGACAAGCTCAAGGTCGAACCAAATGCCCGAAAGCCAAGCGGAAAGGTTGGTGAGCAGAGCACCGCAGATACCGCCGACCTGTTTATCGTTAAACACGCTTCCGCAAAGCAGACCCAACGCGATATAAAGAACCGAAATCGGCACGGTAAACAAAACCGAATACAAAATACCGAGCGTAACGTTCAGATCGAGAACGACCGCCGCGATATAGCAAACAACGGACTGCGCGACCGCGATCGGAACGATAGGCAGTGTGTAGCCGAGAATAAAATCGATCGGGGTGAGGGGAGTGGTATAAAGACGTTGGAGCAACGAGCTTCCTCTGTCCTTTGCGATAACGGTTGCCGAAAACAGCGTCATAAACGCCAAGCCGAAAACCGTAACGCCCGGTGTAAGCCGCTGTATTTCGAAAAGCGAAACGGGGATATTCGCCTGAATCGCGCTTAACAGCACGATCAGAACGAGAGGGAAGCCGAGCCCGAAGAAGAGATTCAGCGGGTCGCGCAGGATTTCTTTTGTGTTTCGGCTTGCAAATGCGAGCATTCTCATCGTTCCGCCCCCTTTACGATATTTATAAACGCCTGCTCGAAATTATCGCTTCCCGCCGTTTGCTTGATTTTTTCGGCGGTATCGCAGATAAGCAGTCTGCCGTTCTTCATAATTGCGATACGGTCGGAAAGCGCTTCTGCCTCTTCCATATAGTGCGTTGTGAGAATAATCGTAACCCTGCCCTTGAGCGAGCGGATAAGCTCCCACAGATCGCTCCGCGCAAGCACGTCGAGCCCGAGCGTCGGTTCATCGAGAAAAAGTATTTTCGGCTCGCAGATAAGCGCCATTGCAATGCTCAATCTTCTTTGCCAGCCGCCCGAAAGCTTTCCCGCTTTTCGCGCAATCACGCTTTCCAGCCCCAAAAGCTCGGTAAGCTCTTCGATTTTGGCATTGCGCTTTTCCTTCGAAAAGCCCTGAACGCCGCACATAAGCTCGAGATTTTCGCGCACCGAAAGCCCTGCGGCAACCGCCGTTTCCTGCGGGGAAACCGCGATTAACGATTTAACCTCGGCTGTGTCCTCGATAATGCTTTTTCCGAGCAAAAACGCGTTTCCGCTTGTCGGTCGTGCAAGGCAGGAAAGCATTTTTACGGTCGTGGTTTTGCCCGCGCCGTTCACGCCGAGCAGTGAAAACAGCTCGCCCTCTTCGATACAAAGCGAAAGCGAGTCGACGGCAAGCACGTCGCGGTAGCGCTTCGTGAGCCCTTCAATTCTTATTGCGGTCATATTATTTTTCCTCCGTTAAATGCCTTGCGCGGATTCCCAGATACACGTCGCTCAGCATATCGTCGATAAGCGCCCATTCGAGCGGCAAAAACGACGTGGCAATCATAACACCGATACCGTGAACGCAGGTCCACACCTCCAAATGTATCATTCTCGCCTTTTCGGGCGAAACGCCGTTGGCTTTAATAATCATTTGCTCGGCTTCTTCAAAATCGGGCGAGGTCGAGGTGTCTTCGCCGCTTCTGTCGCGCATGAACAATAGCTTGAAAAGCTCTTTTTCCTCCATTGCAAAGCGAATGTAAGCCATACCGTAGGATTTATATGCGGGATATTTTCCGCTTTCGTATTCTCTTTTCAAAAACCCCAGATATAGCTCATAAGCAGAGCTTATCACCGCCTTCTGCAATTCCTCCATCGTTTCGAAATTCGAAAATATCGGCTGGGTGGAGCAGTTGAGCGCGGCGGCAACCGTTCTCGCGTTCAAAGCCTGCGCTCCGCTTTTGCGGACAACGCTTACGGCTGTATTTATTATCTCTTCTTTTGTTATTTTTACCCTTGGCGGCATATCGCATCTCCAAAATATATCGTTCGTTATATATCGGTTGTTATATTATCATACCTTTCGCAAAAAGTCAATAGCACACCGCAACAAAAAACGCCGACACCGCTTTCGCATTGCCGACGTTTTGGGTTATTGATTGTGAAGCCTGTTCAGACAAATCTTTGCGCGTAGCCGCACCTTTTGCAAAGCTCTTCGGAGGCAACGCCTCTGCAAAAGCCTTCTACCATCGCTTTTGCCCTTTCGGAGCTCAGTATTTCGACAATATCCTGCCCGAAAACGTTGCCGAGTGCGATAACCCCTTCGCTGTCCAGACAGCAGGGCACGACGGTGCCGTCTGCAAGGATTCCGAATTGGTCCTTTAGCCCATAGCAGTAAAATTTTTCGCCCTTGATTTCGGCTTCGCTGTCGGGCCATTCGAACCGCTTGGCAGAATCGATATATATTTTATCGCGTATTTTTATGCCGCGGGTGTTTTGCTTCCATTCGCCCTCGAGGCTTTCCTTCAAAAGCTTTATCGCGGTTTCGTTTCTTCCGTTGTCAAAGCCTTCGTTCCAAAGACGGAACACGACGATAATTCCGCTTTCGGCGGCAAGCCTTGCGAAATCAGAAAGCTCGTTTATATAACGGCGGTAATCGCTGTCGGAGCCGTTTTCGAAGCTGTGGAGCGATAAGTTTACCTTGTGCAGTCCCGCCGTTAAAAGCTCGTCCTGCCGTTTTTTTATAAGCGTTCCGTTTGTCGTTACGATAGATTTAAAGCCACGTGTTCCCGCCGCCTTGATAAACTCGTGAAGCTCGGGATGTGTCAGCGGCTCGCCCATAAGATGATAATAAATATATTCGGTCTGTCCGTGAAGACGCTCGAGAATATATATAAACTCCGCAAAGGTCATCCGCCGCGGCGCCCTTTTGTGCCCGTGGCAAAACGAGCAACGCATATTGCATATATTGGTTATTTCTATATAAACCTTGCTGTACATATTCTTTACCTGTCGGGAACCGTCGTGAACGTATTTACAAAAAGCGGCTCGAAATCGTAATTCGGAGCCGCTTGTGTATCTTGAATTTATTTTAAAGCTTTTTGCTCGGCAAAGCTTATTCCCACTCGATTGTTCCGCAGGGCTTCGGTGTGAGGTCGTAGAGAACGCGGTTAATGCCCTCTACCTCGTTAGTGATACGGAGAGTGATCTTATGAAGCACTGCATAGGGGATTTCTTCGATCGAAGCGGTCATTGCATCGAGCGTATTGACGGCGCGGATGATTGCGGGCCAGCCTTCATAGCGGCTGTCGTCCTTAACGCCGACCGATTTAATATCGGGAATAACGATAAAGTACTGCCAAACCTTTTCGGCAAGACCGCAAATATCGAATTCCTCGCGAAGAATAGCGTCTGCTTCGCGGAGTGCGTTCAATCTGTCACGCGTGATAGCGCCAAGGCAGCGAACACCGAGTCCGGGACCGGGGAACGGCTGACGGTAAACCATTGCGTGAGGCAAGCCGAGAGCTTCGCCGACAACGCGTACTTCGTCTTTATAAAGGAGCTTGATAGGTTCTACAAGCTCGAACTGCAAATCTTCGGGAAGACCGCCGACGTTGTGGTGCGATTTTACCGCCTTTTTGCCTTCTGCCTGCTTAACGCTTTCGAGAATATCGGGATAGATGGTGCCCTGTGCGAGGAAGGAAACGCCTTCGAGCTTGCGTGCTTCATCGGCAAAAACGTTTATGAATTCCGCGCCGATAATCTTTCTCTTGCTTTCGGGATCGGAAACGTTTGCGAGAAGGTTAAGGAAGCGGTCGGTCGCATCGACGTAGATAAGGTTAGCGTCGAGCTCGTCTTTGAAGATCTTAACGACGTTTTCGGATTCATCCTTACGCATAAGACCGTGGTTAACGTGAACGCAGACGAGCTGCTTGCCGATAGCCTTTACGAGCAAAGCGGCAACAACAGAGGAGTCCACGCCGCCCGAAAGAGCGAGCAGAACCTTCTTATCGCCTACCTGAGCGCGGATTTCTGCGATTTGTTCTTCGATAAACGCGTTTGCGAGCTCGAAATTAGTTATACGAGCCATAGATTCGGGGCGAAGGTTATTTTGCATTGATGGGATCCTCCATTTGTATTTAAAAAAATATGATGAAATATTATAGCAGTTAATAACGCGAAATACAAGAAAAATTTTCGGTTTTTTTCAATAATTTTTTTATTTTTTCGATTTATTTTTTTGACATAAACAAAGCAGGGGGCTGAATAGGATTTAACGAGTACAGCCGAAAGAGAGAAATTATATGAAAAAGCTAATATCCGTATTGCTTTCCCTTGTTTTTATTTTTCCGTCGATCACGGCGGGCGCGACCGAGCAAGCCGCCGTTTATCCTTACGATGCCGAAATAGGCGATTTCTGGTTTGAGCCCGCGGGCGCGGAATACGTGAGCGACGGAAGCGCGAAGGCGTTGCTCTTAATGGAATATTCAACCGGCAGAGTGCTTTTTGCCGAAAACGAGCGCGAGCACCTTCCCATCGCCTCGGTCACGAAGGTGATAAGCACGCTTCTTGTTGTCGAAGCGATAGACAGCGGAAAAATAACGCTTAACGACAGCGTGACCGTTTCGGAATACGCGGCAAGCATGGGCGGCTCGCAGGTGTTTTTGGAGCCGGGCGAGCAGATGTCGGTAAACGATCTGCTTAAATCGCTCGTTGTCGTTTCGGCAAACGATGCGACCGTCGCGCTGGGGGAATATATATGCGGGAGCGAATCGGCGTTCGTTCAGGCGATGAACGAGCGAGCGCGCGAGCTCGGCTGCGAAAACAGCAATTTCGTGAACACGAACGGACTCCCCGCCGAAAACCACTATTCCTGCGCGCTTGACGTCGCGATCATCACGCGCGAGCTGATGAAGCACGAGCTTATATTCAACTACACGAAAATATGGATGGACACCATTCGCAACGGCAGCTTCGGGCTGGCGAACACGAACAAGCTCATTCGCTTTTACAAGGGCGCGACGGGAATGAAAACGGGGTTCACTGGCGAAGCGAAATATTGCCTTTCGGGCACGGCGGAGCGCGACGGAATGAAGCTTATTGCCGTTGTTCTGGGCGCCGAAACGAGCGATAAACGCTTTGCCGCGGCAAAGGGACTGCTCGATTACGGATTTGCAAACTATGCAATCATCACGCCCGAGCTTCCGAATTTAGAGCCGCTGAAGGTAAAGCGAGGAGTCAAGGATTCGGCAAGGCTTATAGCGGAGCCGATAACCATTCTTACCGAAAAGGGAGCAAAGGGCGGGCTCGAAGCGAAAATCGAGCTTTGCGAAAGCATTGAAGCGCCGACAACGCGCGGGAAAGAGGTGGGGACCGTTTCCTATTACCGCGAAAACGAGCTTGTGGGGCGCACCTGTATATATGTCGACGAGGATATAGCGGAGATTTCTTATTTTTCGTTGCTTTCCAAGCTGTTTACCACCCTTTTGTTCAGAAAATAAAACGGAGTGATCGATATAAAAGGCAGAGCGGGCGTACTCATAAAGGGTGCGGCGGCGATGACGGTGTTTTCGCTCATAAACAAGCTTTTGGGCGTATTTTTAAGACTGTTTCTTTCGTCGCGTATCGGAAGCGAGGGCATGGGGCTCTATCAGCTTATTATGAGTGTTTATACAATGTTTTCCACCTTTGCGACAGCGGGCTTTACCGTTTCGGTTTCGCGGCTTGTTGCCGAAAAGAACGAGCGAAGCGGGAGCGACGCGCGTTTGCTGCTCAACAATTCGTTTGCCGCCTCGGCGGTGATAAGCGTTGCGGCGACGGTGCTTATGCTCGGCTTTGCCGATATTACGGCGGTTAAATTTCTCGGCGACGCGCGCTGTGCACAGCCGCTTCGCATACTCGCGCTCAGTATGCCGTTTATGGCGATCGCCGCCTGCTTGAAGGGTTGGTTTATCGCGAAGCAGAGGGTGACGGTGACTTCGTCGGCAAGCCTTTTCGAGCAAATCGTGAAAATTTCGGTTATAGCGCTGTTTCTGAATATCATAATGTCGGGCTCGGACGATATAGGAACGCTTTGCGCGGGGATAGTGACGGGGGTTACGGTTTCGGAAATCTGCTCGTTTACCTATCTGCTCTTGTTCTGCGTTATTCCGAACCGAAGAAGGAGCGGCGACAAGCCGACCGAAAGCCGAGCCGACAGCATGCGCTCGCTTATAAGCGTAACGCTTCCGATTTCGCTTTCGGTTTATCTTACGAGTATTCTGCACACAGCCGAAACCCTGCTTATTCCCTATGTTTTCGAAAGCTATTCGGGCGACAGAGGATACGCGCTTTCGCAGTTCGGTATGATACGCGGAATGGTCGTGCCGATACTCTTTTTCCCGTTCGCATTTCTGGCAAGTCTTGTTTCGGTTTTTACACCCGAAATAAGCCGTTTGAACCTGCTTTCCGACAGACGTCCGCTGTATGCGAGAATAAGCTCGATAATGTCGTTCGTTTCTATTCTTTCGGTGGCGGTAGGGGGAATGTTCTTCTTTTTGAGCTACGAAATCGGAGAAGCCTTTTATCCCAACCGAAATACGGCGGGCGCGATAAAGATACTTTCGCTCGTTACGCCGTTTATGTACGTCGAAACGGTGAGCGACGGGCTTTTAAAGGCGATAGGCGAGCAGGTGCAGACGCTTAAATTTTCGGTATACAATTCGGTTCTGCGCGTGCTTTTGATACTTTTGCTCGTTTCGCGCACGGGGGACAGGGGTTATCTGTGGCTGCTCGTGATTTCAAACACCTTTACATATCTGCTTTGCAGAATAAGGCTCTTTAAGGTAACGGGAATAAAGCCGCGCTGGGTGACCGATATAACGCTTCCGCTCGTGAGCGCGCTTGCTTCGGGGGTTGCGGCACGCGGTTTGCTAAAGCTCTTTCCGTTATCGCGCACGGCGGGCGCGGCGGCGGGTACGGCGGTATATATCGGCGTGTTTGCGCTGTTTCTGCTTCTGTTCGCGTTTGAGCGTATAAAGGCGCTTGCCGAAAGGCTGAAGCGATGAACACGTCCGAACTTCTTTTCCGTTATCTGCCGCTTCGCATATCGCGCGCGGTTCATCTGCTCCCGCCCGAAATATTCGAAGCGTTAGACGAAATTCGTCTGAGAAAAGGGGCGGCGGTTTCGGCAACCGCAGGGCAGAGAAATATAACCTTCGACGAAAACGGCGTGCTCTGCCCGATACAAAAAGCGTTAAAGGCAAGCGCGGAGGAAATTAACGAATGTCTGCTTCGGCTGACCGAAAGCTCGCGCTATACCTGCGACGAATTTATCGCACAGGGGTTTATTCCGCTTGCCGAGGGCGGCAGGGCAGGGGTGTGCGGAAGGTCGGACGGCAAGGGCGGCTTTGCCGAAATCTGCTCGGTTTCGATAAGATTGCACCGACTTATTCCGAACGCCGCAAGCCCTCTCGTGCGGTATTTTTCGCAAAACGGAATCTGCTCTGCGCTGGTGTGCTCGCCCCCCGCAATGGGGAAAACCACGTTCCTGCGCAGTGCCGCTTATCTGCTTTCGGGCGGGACGGGCATTGCGCCGAAGCGGGTTTGTATTGCCGACGAGCGCTGTGAAATCGCGGCGGGGACGGCGGTCGGCGGGCTTTGCGATATACTTTCGGGCATACCGAAGGCGCAGGCGATAACCATGCTTACGAGAACGATGTCGCCCGAAATAATAATATGCGATGAAATAAGCGCATCCGAAGCGGAAGCGGTTGCCGAGGCGCAAAACACGGGTGTAACGCTTATCGCTTCGGCTCATTGCGAGAGCGCAGGCGCGCTTTTGAAGCGCGGCAGGCTTAAAGGACTTATCGAATCGGGCGTGTTTTCGCTGTTTGTGACGCTGAACGCCGATCGCTGTGCCGTAATTTCGAGGGAGCTTTTATGAATTGGATAGGCGCGATTGCTTTAACGCTCTGCTCCTATACGGCGGGCGCGATGCTCGCCGCGGGCGAGAAGGAAAGACTGTTCACGCTCGAAGCGCTCGTTTCGTTCCTTTGCTGTATGCGGAGAAGGATATACGGCGAGCGGATACCGCTATACCGTATTTTCGCCGAATACGAAAACGAACGGCTCGAAAAATGCGGCTTTCTTCCGCTTTTGCGCTCGCAGAGAGCGATGCTCGGCAGTGTGTGGCGCCAAGCGGTAGAGCTGCTTTTTATCGAAAACGGAGTAAAGCGCGAGCTGTGCTTGTTCGGGGAAGCGCTCGGAAGCCTTCCGCTCGACGAACAATTAAAACGGCTCGACGGCTGTATTGCAATGCTCGAGGGCGCGCGGAACAGCGCGGCGAAAACGCTTCCCGAAAAGCAGAAAAGCACCAAAACCGTCTGCCTTATCATAGGACTTATAACGGCAATAATTCTCTTATAGGAGCAAAGCTGTGGGGATTTCACTTGTATTAAAAATAGCGGGCATCGGCATTGTGGTGAGCGTCGCCTGCCAGATACTTCAAAAAAGCGGGCGCGACGAGCAGGCAACCTTTGTTACCGTTGCGGGTGTGATAATCGCAATGCTTCTGCTCGCGGGGGAAATAAGCACGCTGTTTTCGACGCTTAAAAGCGTTTTCGGGCTGTGAGTATTACGGCACTGTGCGGGTTCGGAATAGCCGCCGCCTGCGCGATCGCAACGATAAGAAGACTGCGCCCCGAGCTTGCCGAGCTCGCTTCCGCCGTTTCCGCGGTGCTTATTTTCGGTTATGCGGCGGAATCCGTCGCGCCGTTTATTTCGCTCGTACGCGGGATAGCGGAGGAGCAAGGGCTTGCAAGCTATTTCGCGCTTATGATAAAGGCGCTCGCAATATCCTTTTGCTGTAAGCTTTCATCGGAAATCTGCCGCGATTGCGGAGAGGGCGCGCTCGGAGCGCATATCGAGCTTGCGGGGAAGGCTGGGATAATTTTAATAAGCCTGCCCGTAATACAACAGCTTTTTGAAATCGCAAAGGATCTGCTGAAATGAAAAAAACGCTGATACCGATTTTCGTTCTTCTGCTGTTAATGCTCACGGCGGTCAACGCGAGCGCATATTCCGAAGAGGCGCAAAGCATTGCCGACGCCGCAAACGCAGAAGAGATCCAAAACGAATATCTTTCGAGGGACGAGCTTTCGGGCGATAAAAGCATAAATGTATTCGAAAAGGCGGTAATAATAATCACCGATTATCTTAACGGCAAGGGCGGCTCGCTTTTGCGCTCGTTCGGCGCGGTGATTTCGGTCATTTTGCTTTCCGGAGTTATGAACGCCTTTGATTTTTCGGATTCGGGAATACTTTCGCCTGTTTGCCGCTATATTTCGGTGCTTGCCCTCTCGGGTGTGACTTATTCGGTTTTCTACAATTTATTTATATATATTATCGCTTCGATGGAGGCGTTGAATCTTGCGATGAGCTCGCTTATGCCGATAATGGCTTCGCTTCACGCAATGGGCGGAACGGTGGGCGCGGGCGCGGCAAGCGGTGCGGGGCTTACGCTTTTTCTTACCGTGCTTTCGAATATCTGCACAAAGGTGCTTCTTCCGCTTCTGCAAATATCGTTCGCGCTCTGTCTTTGCGGTGCGGTACCGCAGAGCGTGAATCTGAGCGCGGTGACGAGCCTTGTGAAAAACACCGCGACAACGCTTATGGCTTTTTTGTTTTCTCTGCTCGGCTTTGCGCTTTACCTGCAGACAAGCGTTGCTTCCGCGGGCGATACCTACGTTACGCGAAGCATAAAATTCGCAAGCGGGGTTTTCGTGCCGGTTATCGGCGGTATGCTCGGCGAAGCCTCGCGCACGGTGATCGCCTCGGTTTCGGTGGTGAAGGGCACGGTGGGCGCGGCGGGGGTGGTTTTGGTGCTTTCGGCGGTGCTTCCGCCCATAATCGCGGTCGTGCTTCACCGATTAATGCTCACCGCCTGCGGAATCTGTGCGAAAACGCTCGGCTGTGAGCGCGAAAGCGCGTTTTTATACGATTTGGGCGGGCTTACGGGTGTTTTGCTCGCGCTTACCTGCGGTGCGGGCGCGGTATGCATTATCGCGCTTGCGGTGTTTATTAAAACGGGGATTACGGTATGAGCTCATATTTTCTTGCTTTGCTTACCGCCTCTGTCTGCGGAACGGTCTGCACTCTGCTCGCGTGGGGCGGGTTCGAAAAATACGTCAAGTACATAGCCTCGCTCGTTTGTATGGTTATTATGATTTCGCCGTTTAGGGAGCTTGAGCTTTCGGAAATTTCCGATTACGTCGGCGACGAATATTCATATTCCGCAGAGTGCGGCTCGGAGCTTTATGCGCTCGCTTCGGAAATGGCAGAGGAGCGCGCCGAGGAATATATATCGCAAATCGTTTTTGCGGAATTCGGAATAAAGGTGCTGTATACCGACATAAGAATAGATTGGGATAAGGAAGAGCCGATAATCGAGCAGGTGA
The DNA here is from genome assembly GCA_045636285.1 of Eubacteriales bacterium. Classification (GTDB taxonomy): domain Bacteria; phylum Bacillota; class Clostridia; order Oscillospirales; family CAG-382; genus Coliplasma. Next base: position 9,803 of record JAZTXJ010000046.1, on the reverse strand, counting down.
CGGTCGCGCTTTCGGGCGGGGATTTCGCTTTCGCGGAACGCACCTCGGCTTATCTCGAAAACACGCTCGGAAGCGGGGTGACGGTTATTGAAGGCTGAAGGACTGACCGAACGGTTAAAGACGCTTTCTTCGAAAAAGGGGTTCGGCTTTATCGTTTTCGGGCTGATCGCTTCGGTTGCACTTATGCTTATGCCGAGCGGAAGCGGAGAAGCACCCGCCGCAAACAGCGAAAAAGCCAACCTTACCTCCGCCGAATACTGTGCACTGCTCGAAGCAAAGGCGCAGGAGCTTATCTGCGAGCTGCCCGAGGTGAAGGATTGCAGGGTGTTTATCACGCTCGATTGCGGATACGGCTATATATACGCCACAGACCAGCACGTCAACGAGAACGAAAACGGCAAGCAGACCGATAAAACGATCGTGCTTGCCGACGGCGAAAACGGAGAAGAGGCGCTCGTTATCGAGGAAACGATGCCGAAGGTTGCGGGGGTGGCGGTGGTGTGCGGAAGCGCGTCCTACGAAACTCAATATCGCATTATCGAGCTTATGTGCGCGCTCTTCGATATAAAAAGCAACCGCATAAGCGTTCAGACCTGAACAAATATATGCTATACACGGAGGATATTATGGATATCAGAGAGCAATTCGGGAAGTTAAAGGAAAAAATCGAAAAGGTTGATTTCAAAAAGCTTATCGGCACAAGGGCGTTTATCACCGTCGGCTGTATTATGCTTATCGGGGTTGCGGTGCTGGTCAGCAGTCTGCTAAACAACGGCACGGACGTTCCCGAGGATGAGGGCAACCGCGTGCTCGGCAACACCCTGCTTGTCGATTCGAGCGCGGCGGGCGACAGCCAGACCAACGCCGATGCGGAAAGCGGCGAAAACATAAACGCTTCGCCCGAAACGGCAGAGGATTTCTTCGCAATGGCAATAATCAACCGTACACAAGTGCGTGATTCCGCGCTTGAGGTGCTCCGCGAGATCGCCGAAAGCCCCGATACGCTTCCCGATGCGAAGGAGGATGCGCTTGCTTCGATTGCCGATATTGCCGACGATATGTCTGCCGAGGCGAATATCGAAACGCTTATAAAGGCAAAGGGTATCGCCGATTGCGTTGCGGTTATAAGCGGCGAAAGCTGTTCGGTTATCGTTAACCAAAGCGGACTTTTGCCCGACGAGCTCACACAGATAACCGATATAGTTTACGAGCAGACCGGAATTCCCGTCACCAACATAACCGTCGTCGAGGCGAAAAAACAATCCTGATAAAAATCAAAGCTCACCGCAAAGTGAGCTTTTTTGTTGCTTTTCCGACGCATCTTAATAAATTCTTAATGCTTTACCCTCTTTAAAATTCAAGACTTTTGTACTATAATAGTGCCAGAAACCGAAAAGGAGCAAGCCTTATATGTATAACATACTTATTTGCGACGACGACAAGGATATAGTTAACGCGCTCAAGATATATCTCACAGACCCGAACCATAATCTTTTCGAAGCCTTTAACGGCAATCAGGCGCTCGAAACGATAGAGCGCGAGGATATACATTTGATACTTATGGATGTTATGATGCCCGAGCTCGACGGTATTTCCGCTATGGTGAAAATACGCGAGAGAAGCAACGTCCCGATAATACTTATTACCGCAAAGAGCGAGGACAGCGACAAGATTTTGGGGCTTACGGTCGGTGCGGACGATTATATTACAAAGCCCTTTAATCCGATCGAGGTTTCGGCAAGGGTGAAATCACAGCTTCGCCGTTATATGCAGCTGGGTGCGGGCAAAATAAAGCCGCATATACTCACGGTCGGCGGTATCGAGCTCGACGACAATTCAAAGCTTGTCACGCGCGACGGCATCCCGATACAGCTTACCCCGACCGAATACGAAATACTGAAATTGCTGATGACGTATACGGGCAGAGTGTATTCGCCGAAGGAAATATACCGCGAAATATGGAAGGAAGCTCCGATGGCGGCGGAAAACACGGTTGCCGTGCACATTCGCCACCTGCGAGAAAAGATCGAAATCAACCCCGCCGAGCCGCGATACTTAAAAGCGGTCTGGGGGCACGGATATATGATGGAAGGAGATAAAAAATGAAAAATTTCATAAGACGACTGCCGGTTAAGATACTTTGCTTTCTGCTCTGCGCGATAAGCTTTTGCACTGCTGCCGCAGGCATTATCGGCGGTGTGATAATGGCGAGCGAGGATTTTTACACAAAGACTGCGGACGAGATCTTCTGCGATGAAATCGGGGGAGAATTACGCAGCTATTCCGAAATCGTGGTAGACCATACCGTGCGCGGAAGCAGGATACCCGATACTATGACGAGTGCACAGAAAACCAACGTCTGCTTTCGCATAAGAAACGCAGAGTCCGAGATCGTAGGGACTAATATGGTTGCCTCGAACGGAGAACTGAGCTTTGTCAACGGCAGAAGCTATTATTACGAAATTTATATTTACAGGCTTGAGGGCGGAACCTACGTTACCTCCCATAAGCTTGACGGCGATACGCTCGAACACGAAAAATGGTCGGTGCTTCTCGGCGTACGCGAGAAAATGGAGGCGAACGACGTCTATGCACAGATGTACGAGCTTATAGGCTTCGCACATTCTCTACGCTATGCCGTTATTATAATTTCCGCACTTTCGTTCCTTGTATTCGTTACGCTTTTCGTCGTGCTTATGTGTATATCGGGCAGACGTGCCTGTGATGACGGCGTTCATTGCGGCTTACTTAATCCCGTTCCCTTTGATCTGCTCGTCGCGGCGGTTGCAGGGGTGTTCGCCGCTATGCTCGCGCTTATCGATGAATTGGACAGAGCCTTTACGACCGAGGGACTCATTGCGGTCGTGGCGTTTGCCTGCTTCCTTGCGGTATGTATGGTGCTTGGTTTGTGTATGAGCGCAAGCGCTCGCTTGAAGCAGGGCACGCTTATGAAAAATACCGTTCTGTGGCGCGCCGTGTGCCTGCTTCGCAGGGGAGTAAACGGCGCAAGAAGAGTAAGAAACCGAATTTTCAAACGCGTGTGGGCGATAATTCTCGCGATTCCGATGATATGGAGAACTGCGCTTGCGGTCTGCCTTATAGCCGCTTACGATATTGTGATGATCTTTGCGATGGTGGATGGCGAAGACGTGCTCGGCACGGTGATGTTCTTCGCAAAGGCGGTGATTCTGGGCTTTGCGGCGCTTTCGGTTGCGTTCCAGATGAGAAGGCTTCAAAAGGGTGCCGACGCGTTGGCGCAGGGCAACCTTGCTTATAAGGTAGATACCGAAAAAATGTATTCCGACTTCAAAAAGCACGGCGAAAGCCTCAACGGTATATCCAAGGGTATGGCTGTTGCGGTAGAGGAGCGGTTACAGAGCGAGCGTATGAAGGCAGAGCTTATCACCAACGTTTCGCACGATATAAAAACACCGCTCACCTCGATAATCAATTATTCGGGGCTTATCTGCGAAAGCGCTTGCGAAAACGAAAAGCACAGGGAATACAGTGAGGTGCTTTTGCGTAAGTCCGAGCATCTTAAAAGGCTTCTCGACGATCTTGTCGAGATCTCCAAGGCAAACAGCGGTACGCTCGACGTCGCGCTTCTGCCCTGCGATGCAGGGGTGCTTCTGGAGCAGACGGCAGGCGAATTCGGGCAGAAATGCAGTGATGCACGCCTGACGCTCGTGACTTCTACCGACGGCAAGAGCGCGCGTATTATGGCGGACAGCCGCAGGATCTGGCGCGTTTTTGAGAACCTTATGAACAACGCGGTAAAATATTCGTTGCCCGATTCGAGAGTTTATCTCAGCCTCGAAAGCGACGAAAAGGAGGTGCGGTTTATCTTCCGCAATACCTCGCGCGATACGCTCGATATTTCGCCCTCGGAGCTTGCGGAGCGATTTGTCCGCGGCGATGCCTCGCGCTCTTCCGAGGGTAGCGGCTTGGGGCTTTCGATAGCGAAAAGCCTTACCGAGCTTCAAAACGGCAAAATGGAAATCTTTATCGACGGCGATCTGTTTAAGGTTGTTCTTGCTTTTCCGAAAATTTAAATATAAAAAGCTCACCGCAAAGTGAGCTTTTTGATTTTGTAAAATACCGTAAAAATCCGCGACAGGCGCGTGGATTTTTACACCTTAGATGGCCGAGAATTCGGACAAGCCCAAAGGGCGCGCACGAATTCTGCGCGAGCGAACGGACATCACAAAAAGAAAAACGCAGGAAAACCGTGTGTTTTCCTGCGAGCGCGTCAGCGCGTGGTGTGGATGAATGGACTTGAACCAACGACCCCTTGCATGTCAAGCAAGTGCTCTAACCAACTGAGCTACACCCACATATTCATTTGCTCGGCTATTTTATCATATCCGCAATAAAAAATCAATACCTTTTTAGAAAAAATATTCGCCTTTGCATATACTGTCATCAGGGGGCGCAAGTCACCCATTGCCGAAAAATGAATTCGGCAGACGAAAAACGAAAACGAAAGGTGAATTTTAATGCAACCTAAAGAATACGGGCTGTTTTGTATCGACCAAACGCCCGAAATGCCTTATCCCGTGCAGGAAAGCACTTTTCCCGCGCATATCTCGCTTGCGATGATGTACGTTCCGTTTCAACGCTTCGAAAACCTCTACGACGAGGAAAAGGCGCTCACTCGCGGAACGCTCTTTGCGGATCTCGATTTGCCGTTTTACGGCGGAAAGCGGGGTAACGCTAAATGACTCACGATAACAAACGCGAAACACTTATGCGAAAAATACAGATGTATGCCTTTACCGCCCACGAATGCGCGCTCTATCTCGATTGCCACCCGAATAACCGCCAAGCGCTCGAAAAGCACGCGAAAGCGATCGAAAAAATGCGCGAATACGTTGCACAGTACGAATCTCTCTACGGTCCGCTTACAAAGGAAAACGCGGGCGGCAGAGATTGGAACTGGGTGCACGGCGCGTGGCCGTGGCAGAACAAGGAGGACTGACCAATGTGGAGTTATGATAAAAAGCTTCAATACCCCGTTAATATAAAGAACCCCAACCCTGCGCTTGCAAAGCTTATAATCACACAGTTCGGCGGCCCCGACGGTGAGCTCGGCGCGGCAATGCGCTACCTCTCCCAGCGTTACTCTATGCCCTATAACGAGGCGATCGGTATCCTTACAGACATCGGCACGGAGGAGCTTGCCCACATGGAGATGATCTGCACTATCGTTTATCAGCTCACGCGCAACCTTACCCCTGAGCAGATAAAGGAAGCGGGCTTCGACGCCTATTTTGTTGACCACACGACAGGCTTGTATCCCGTTGCGGCAAGCGGCGTGCCGTGGAACGCTTATACCTTCCAATCCACAGGCGACCCGATTGCCGACCTTTCGGAAGACCTCGCCGCCGAGCAGAAGGCAAGAAAGACCTACGACAATATTCTTCGCTTCTGTGATGACCACGACGTTGCCGACCCGATCCGCTTCCTCCGCGAACGCGAAATAGTGCACTTCCAACGCTTCGGCGATGCGCTCCGTATCGTTCAGGATAACCTCGATTACAAGAACTTTTACGCGTATAATCCGAGCTTTGATAAGAGATAAACGAATAACGGCATAACAAAAGGGGCTTTTTGCAAAAAGCTCCCTAGGCATAAAAAAAGGAGTTTCGTGTAAAACGAAACTCCTTTTTTCTTTGGGTTAAATCTTCGTTACAAGAACGAAATTTTATATTGCCAAAGAAGTTCAATGTATGTTAGCTGTTAAATTCTAATCGAGAAAACCATAGATGAAGACGATGAGTAATTGTACGAGATATGAAGTTCTGGGAAACGAGAGTTAATTAACCTACTAACTGTGTTATATACTTGAATGCCGTTCCGACTGTCGAATCCTCCACATACTTCAAGAGAAAAGTAGCTATCGTTGGATTCATCAGGAATATATGTGAAATAAGAATTTGGGAATGTTCCGCACAACACATCCTCGAAATCGTGTTCGTCGATGCAGTATGGCCAATCTGATTGAGCTAAGCCTGCTTTTTCGCTTATTTCTTTGTAATAATGTGAAATCATAAGTTGACGAGATTTAGAATTGGATACAGCCTCTTTTCTCGCAAACTCCATTTCATCAAAATCATGAAAACTCATAGATGCGTTAAGCTTTCCGACAGTAACACCTTTGCTCGGGTTTGGTGCTTCATATTTGACATACATGGCGTAAACGACTTCGGCAAGAGGTTTAACCTTTTGTGCGAATTTGATAAAACTAATCAATTCTCTATAATCGTTGGCGTATTGTTCGTAATCATTCGAGTTAGAAGCAACTTTGCTTTTGCCTCCAAACAGCGCATCAAATAATCCCATTGTTGTCAAACTCCTTTAACGTATAATTTTTCAAGTAGGACAGTATAATTTTTGTACTTGATATACGCTTCTTCGTTTTTTCCGGATTCAATCAATTCAATACAAGGCTTGACTAATTCGGAAAAAATCTTTTCAAATATATCAAGAGAGTTCGGCAATAGTTTGATTTTTTCTACAATTATAGGAGCAATATGATAATACTTGCATATATCTGCCGCTCCGGACTCTCTGCTTTTTAAATAGTTGTCACGGAAAGCGCGAAGGGTGGTCAATTCGTAACAATTATCGCTTAAGCCTTTTGCTTCAACACACGCCGACGTAAGAAAGCAACCGGACGATTGAGCAGACTTATAAAGGGGACACCTTTCATAATTATATCCCCAGCAGTATTTGTGTACCGTATCGTCGTCAATCGAAGAATTGCCGTCTTTTTCTCGTTTAAGTTCGCAACTGTAACCGCTGTCATAATAGTAATACCTGCATTCTTCTGCCATAATAACGTTCTCCTTTTATAAAACACTATGTGATCAAGAAAGATTATAACCTGATTCAGGTTAAAAGTCAATACCCTATCTCAGGTTATAATAGAATGAAATAAATTATATTAGGAGGGATGTCTATGTATCCTCGTATTCGAGATTTGCGAGAAGATAAAGATTTGAACCAAACGCAAGTGGCATCAATTTTGGGAATGTCGCAAACAGGATATTCAAAGTATGAAACGGGCGAAAATGACATTCCTACGTCGGTGCTTATTAGGCTTGCCCGTTTTTATGATACAAGTATAGATTATCTTCTCGGTGAAACAAACGACAAAAAAAGATACAAAGAATAATTATAGCTTATAAAAATTTTTCACCAAAAATCGAAGATTTTTGGATATAAAAGTTTTTGCCAAGCTTTTTTCAAAAAGCGGAAAACCAAAAATAAAAACCAAAAACAAAAAGGGACTTCGGTAGAAGTCCCTTTTTAAATGCAATCGAAAATTATTCCTGCGCGGAGCGTCTTCTTGATGCTCTTTTGATTTTATAGAGCTCCTCGGCGGCGAGTCGCGCCTTGAAGACCGGCAATTCGGGCGGGGTGAAGCAGTAATAAAGCGCTTCTTTATCGCCGATACAGATAATATCGCCCATTGTGTAGAAATAAAAATCGGCGTTTATGCTGTGCGATGCAAGGGCAGGCTGTGTGAATTCGAGCGCGCCGTTCGCGCCCTTGAGCGTAAATCCCTCGTCGCTGTGGGTGAGAACGCCGTTGCCGACACGGTAAAGCGCTTTGTGGTCCTTGATAATGCCGATTTCGACGTTTGCGGTAAGCGAATAGCTTCGGTTTTCGAGCTCCTTTTTCACGCTTTCGCGTTGCCAATCCACCCAATCGGGAATATGGGGGTATTCGGTGTTGCCGTCCTGCGCGTTCATTCTGCCGAGCTTATCCATTTCGTAAGCCTTGCCGCAGGCGTTGCATTTGAGCACCGTTCCCTCGCCCTGCATTTTTCCTTCCGCGAGGCAGTGCGGGCATTTATAGAGCACGCGCTGCAAGCCCTTTGCGCGTTGCTTGTGGTCGATTTCTATGCCGTTTTCGTATTGGTCCTTGAAATTGTCGAACGAAAAAACCTCTTCGAGCATTTTATCGAGCTCGGCAACGCTCTTTTCGGCGATTTCTTCGGGCGTGAGCAGGCATTGAACCTCGGCAGATACGTTCACCTTGCGCTTGATAAGCTCGTTGTAAAGCGGCTGGCGCAGAAAAGCGCCTTTTGTGATAACCGTAACGACCGGAACGCCGAGCCTTTTTAAGAGCATACCGAATTTCGGGGGCAGCGCGGTTGCTCTGCCGTCAAGGGAATAGCCTGCTTCGGGGAACATAAGCACGCTTGCCTTCTTTTCGTGAAGCGCGTACTTTATATCGGAAAGCAGGGAAATATCCGAAACGAATTTGTGGGTGGGGATACAGCCGATAAGCGGCATAAGCCAGCGCTTGCCGATATAGGAATCACGCGTGCTGACGATACAAAGCGGACGCGGGAAGAAGATTTTATAGGCGATTTCGAGATCGATAAAGCTCGAATGGTTCATTAAAATAAGGCAGGGCTTGTTTTTGATAAGCTCCATACGCTTTTTTGTGTATTTGAACCGCGTTGCGAGCAGGTCGGGGGTAGAAACAATTCGAATAAGCCCGCGAAGAAGCGATAGCGGCTTTATCGGATTTCTGTGCTTGGGAACGGGGAGTGCGGAAACCTTTTTATAATCGAGCTTTTTGCTTTTAATTTTCATTTATTGCCGCTTCCTTTACAATTTATGACGATATTATACAACATTTTGCAGGCTTTGGCAATAGAAGACCTTATAAAAGCCGCAATTTAAAAATCGCACTTCGGAAATCTATTTTTGCAATTTACTTGAAAGTGCAAGCCGTGTGTGTTATACTGTTTTCAATAAAGCAGTTAAGGAGAATTAATATGTCCAAGCTTATAAAATCAAACGCATTGAACGGAAAAACGCTTGTCGCGTTTGGCGACAGCCTCACGAATTTTTGCGGTAATTCCTATTCCGCGCATATCGCCGAGGATCTGGGCGTGACGGTTATCAACGCAGGCGTGGGCGGAAACAATACCTACCACGCGCGCGAAAGGTTCGAAGCAGACGTGCTTTCCCATAAGCCCGATATAGTTATTATCGGCTTCGGCGGAAACGATCAGGCGGTTAAGCGCGACGACCGCAAGAGCATCGTTCCGATCGACGAATACCGCGCGAACCTCGTTTATTTCCTCGAATCGATACGCGCGCAGGGCGGCGACGTGGTGTTCTTCACCGTAACCCCCACTATGCCCGAACGCTATACTCCGTGGGAATACAATATTCATTATATTTATGAAGACGGCAAGGTTCTCGACCGCTATTGCGATACCGTGCGCGATATTGCACGCGAATACGGCTGCGGACTTGTCGACGTCCACCGCGAATACGATCTTATTGCGCTCGACGATTATATGCTCGCCGACGGTATGCATCCCTCGGATCTCGGCAGACGTTTCCTTGCGGACCTTATCGGCGCTTACCTGCTCGCAAAATACGATAACGTCGATAAAGCCGAAATGACGCTTAACTGTATCGAAGAATCGGGCAACGTGCTTGCAAGCTATAAATATATAGGCGCTTCGGGCGCGGCTGTTGCGATCCCTTCGCCTGCTGTCGAGGGCAAGACCGCCGAACGCGAAATCACAAACGAAGTCTTCGAAAACGGAAAGACGGTTAACGTTATTTACAAATAAAAACAGCGAAATAAAATATTGACAAACAGGCAAAGCTGTGCTATATTATATTGCACGGCCTGTTAGTCAAGTGGTCAAGACGTCGCCCTCTCACGGCGAAGGCAGGGGTTCGACTCCCCTACGGGTCACCAGAAAAAAGCAAGTCGAAAGACTTGCTTTTTTCAGTTAAGTATGCCTTGCGGCACGATAAGCACAC
>JAZTXJ010000045.1:0-13511 GCA_045636285.1 Eubacteriales bacterium | reverse complement strand
AGCGCGGATTACGATACCGCTATGAAATCTACCGAAGTGGGTATGCGCCACGTAACCCACCTCTTCAACGCGATGGCTCCCCTCGCGCACCGCGCTCCCGGCGTTGTTACCGCGGCTATGAATTCCGGCCTAAGGTGCGAGCTTATCGGTGGCGCGTTCCACGTTGATCCCGCACTTTACGATATGCTCTGGAAGCTCAAGGGCAGAAAGCTCTGCTTTATCACCGACTGTCTCCCCGCAGGCGGACTTCCCGAAGGCGAATACACTCTCGGCGGTAACAAAATCATCTACCGCGGCATCGTTTGCAGACTCGAAGACGGCACCGTAGCAGGCTCCGTTCTCCATCTCAACAAGGGTGTATGGAACGTTTACACCAATTCTTCCATTCCTCTTTGGGAATGTGTAAACGGCGCTTCTCTTAACCCTGCAACCACTCTCGGCATCGACAGCAAGAAGGGCTCGATCGAAGTCGGCAAGGATGCAGACATTATTATTACTGATAATGAATTTAACGTAGAAAAAACTATCATCGGAGGTAACACCAGATATGAAGCTTAAAGTTCCCGCTAAACTCGACCCTCAATTTGCTCCCCTTTCTATCGTTTGCCGCGAAATGCGCGAGGCTACCAAGGAAAACGGTCAGGACCTCGTTATCGGCGTTGAAAGAAACAAGGGCTACACCACCACCTACAAAACCCGCGTTTTCAAGGATGGCACCGGCCACGACGAAGAAAACTTCAACTTTATCGAAAGAATGGTTAAGGCTCTTCTTTGGGTTGCAGGCGGCTTCAAGGTAATCATCGCAGGCAGCGAGGTTATCGGTAACAAGATCAAGGAAGCATACTCCGACGGCGGTTCGCGCGATTTCGACGTTCACTTTATGGAACGCGTTTACGAACGCCCCTTCGAAGTTGAAATCCGTTCTCTCGAAGAAGCTCCCGTTGACGTTTCCGGCGCAGCTCCTGTCGGCAGACACCTCGACGGTTGCCGCATCGGCTTCGACGCAGGCGGATCCGACAGAAAGGTTTCTGCTGTTATCGACGGCGAAACCGTATATTCCGAAGAAGTTGTTTGGTTCCCCAAGATCAACTCCGATCCCGATTATCACTATCAGGGAATTCTCGAAGCAATGAAGACCGCGGCTTCCAAAATGCCCCGTGTTGACGCTATCGGTATCTCCTCCGCAGGCGTTTACGTTGACAATCGTATCATGGTTGCTTCGCTCTTCCTCAAGGTTAGCGACGAAGACTTCGATAAGAAGGTTAAAAATATGTATATCGACGTTTGCAAGGAAATCGGTCCCGATATTCCCGTTGAAGTTGCAAACGACGGCGACGTTACCGCTCTCGCAGGCGCAATGAACCTCGAAGACGATTCTGTTCTCGGCGTTGCTATGGGTACCTCCGAAGCAGTTGGTTACGTTGATCCTCAGGGCAATATCACCGGCTGGCTCAACGAGCTCGCATTCGCTCCCGTTGACTTCTGCAAGGACGCAATGGTTGACGAATGGTCCGGCGACTATGGCTGTGGCGTTAAGTACTTCTCGCAGGACGGCGTTATCAAGCTCGCTCCCTTCGCAGGCATCGAGCTCGACGAAAGCCTCTCCCCCGCAGAAAAGCTCAAGGTTGTTCAGGGTCTTATGAAGGAAGGCGACGAAAGAGCTGCCGCTATCTATGACACTATCGGTGCATACTTCGGCTACGCTATCGCTTTCTATGCAGAATTCTACGATATGAAGCACGTTCTTATCATGGGCCGTGTAACCTCCGGCGACGGCGGCGCACTCCTTCTTGAACGCGCTCAGGAAGTTCTCGATACCGAATTCCCCGAACTCGCAAAGAAGATTCAGCTCCACATCCCCGATGAAAAGGCTCGCCGCGTAGGTCAGTCCGTTGCAGCTGCATCTCTTCCCAAGACCAACAAGTAATTAAGCACATAAAAAAGAACCGCTTTGCTAAGCGGATCTTTTTGTTTTCATGTCTTTATACAAGCCCTCGGAAAAGATTTTGTCGATCAGTTGTATATATTCATCTGAAGCAATCTTTCACCGGTTTTTGAATCTGTATAAATGTGAAATTCGATATAGTTGTTTGTAGCGTAGCTGTAATAACATTCGTAATAGGTGTCGTCGTCAAAACGAGCTTCGTCCTCGTATTTATAGCCCTCGGATTTTAAATACTCCATATACACATCGTAGCTTGCACGGGTGTATATGTAGGTATGAAAATATTTGGTTCCGTGGAAGCCCGGCTTTTTGTATTCCTCGGGAATTGCATTAATGGTGTTAAATAAATAGTACGTATAATCACAAGAAAACTCACACTTAACACCGGTAACATCCTGATAAGAGTGAACGTACGAGTAGTATCCGTCGCCCGAAAATCCTTCCTCCTCTGTATCCCACTCCCAAACCTTAAGTGAATCGCGGGTTTCGTCGTTGTGCCATTTTATAAATTCAGAAAGAGATTTATTGCCAACCACTCTGACTTTATCCAAATTGCTTGTTTTGATTGCATAATGAGAGCTTTCGTCGTCTCTGTGTATCGCTGCGTTTATACCTAAAACCTCGCCGTATGCGTTAATAAGGGGACCGCCGCTGTTGCCAAAGTATATTTCGGCATCATGAACGTACGTCTCTGCAAGACCCCTCTTATCATCTTCGCCCGCAACCTTCGAAATGTTTCCGCCGTTAAAGCTCACATCGTCTGCGCCGTTCTTAAAACCGCACGCATACACCTTGCTGAACAAAGCGGGTTCCTCGGACGCAATGGGGAAATACGATACCTTTTCGCCCTTGGTGTCAATTTTAAAAACCGCAAGGTCGTATGCATAGTCGAATTTTATAACGCTTTGAAGCGAGTATGACGAGTTATTGTATAGCCTTACTTCAATATTCGCATCCTGAACCGAGTAATCAAACACCGGTTCAAGAACGTGGAAGCAGGTTACAACCGTACCTTCGTCATCGATAAAGAATCCGGTACCAACAATCTCGTGATCTACGCATACAGCAACTGTGCGTTCCCTCGCATATTGCGCAAGCTCCACCTCGTCCATCGGTCCGGTCGCGGGAATACTTTCGGTAAGAAGGATTTTTTGGCATTCGGTACATTCGATATGCTTCGATCCCGCCGAGGTATTTGTGGGCTCGGTGTCAATAATCCAGTCACCCAATACATGTTCGTGTGCCTCCTCGGTGCTGCATCCACTCATCAAAACAACAGATACAAGCATAGCAGCAAGAAGAAACCATACTAAAATTTTTCTCATTTTTCTTTCCCTTTCTTCGTAAAATTCCGACAAAATAATTGTTCGTGTCCAATATTACAATACCATAGTATTTTGTAAATGTCAATGTATATTTTACAATAATATTGCAATAATGGACACGAGGGGTGAATTATATGTTAGGAAAGCGCGTAAACGAATTAAGAGAAGCGCGTGGATGGAGCCAAGTTCGATTAGCCGACGAGCTTAACGTTTCCAAACAAACGGTATCGAACTGGGAAAACGGCAATATTCTCCCTTCCGTCGATATGTTAGTCAGAATAAGTAGGGTGTTCAACGTTTCTACCGATTATATTTTGGGGCTGGAATCGATTCCGCGCTTGAATGTAGAGGGTTTATCGGAAAACGTAATCGCTCATATATCCTTGCTTATCGATGATTACAGAAGACTTGCTTGATTTTTTTTCGGTTTCCTGTGTCCGAAAAATCAAAAGAATCGCTTTGCTATAAACCGCTCCGTTAAAACGGAGCGATTCTTTTCTACGCTGTTTTTTACAAATTCTGTAAGTGTTTTCGATTTTCAAACGTATAATTAGCAGAACAACAAAAGAAGAGTTAATTATGAAAAGGAGAGAGAGATTCTTATGAAAAAGAACGTGTATATAAAAATGATCGCAATGATCATTTGCTTGCTTTGCGTGATTTCTGCAACGGGCTGTAATTCGAATCAGCAGGATATTAGTCAAGATAGCTCCTCTGCGCTCACCCAAGACAATTCCTCTGACGTAAGCCAAGATAATGCAGTTTCGGATTATATTGACTATCCTTCGCCCGAAAACGCGTATTTTTGTGCGGAAAACATATCCGAATTGAAAAATTTCATTGACACCGAAGGCGACGTTGAGATTTTTTATTACGACGCCGAGTATGAAGGACAAAAATGGTCGGAGCGAGAGGATATGCGCCCGTTTTTCGAATGGGTCCGCGAACGTGGCTCAATGCCCATTGTTTCGCTTAATTCCGAAAATTCAAAATCCGTCGGTGCATATATATGGCCGTGGAAAGATCATTACAATTTTACAATAACGACCGCCGAAGTCAAAGAGGGATTGGAAATATTCATTGTGCCTCTTGATGAAAATGAGCAGAAGCAAGATATACAAGACCTTTTTGATGCTCGTTACGCAAACGATGAAAATATACGGCAATCAGAAAAGAGAAATAACGATATTTATGGGGAACATTTTACTTATAAAGTCTTCTCCAAACCGAATTTCGTATTTACTAATATTGTTTACCGTTACAATGATTGTTTGCTTCACGTAATCGCCAAAGACGGTATCGATATTGAAAACGGATATTCCGAATGGTTCGAAATAAAGGAATACACCCCGAATTACAAATAATTTGCAACAAAAAAGGAGAAGCGAGTGCTTCTCCTTTTGTTTTGCTTTAAAGCGTTGCCGCCATAACGGCTTTTATGGTGTGCATACGGTTTTCGGCTTCGTCGAAGACGATACTTCTTTCGCTTTCGATAACCTCGTGGGTTACCTCCATACAGTCGATGCCGAATTTTTCGTATATTTCTCTGCCGACAACGGTGCCGAGGTCGTGGAACGCGGGCAGGCAGTGCATAAAGCGGCACTGCGGACCTGCATTATCCATAATTTCCATCGTTACGCGGTAGGGGGTAAGCTCCTTAATACGCTCGGACCAAACCTCTGCGGGCTCGCCCATCGAAACCCAAACGTCTGTATAAATAACGTCGGCATTTTTGGTTGCAAGCATCGGGTCTTCGATAAATTCGAGCTTTGCGCCCGTCTGCTTTGCAATCGCCGCACATTCCGCGATAAGCGATTCGCTCGGGAAATACTTCTTATTCGTGCAGGCAACGAAATGCATACCCATCTTTGCACAGCCGACCATAAGAGAATTACCCATATTGTAACGCGCATCGCCCATATAAACGAGCTTCTTGCCCGAAAGGGTGCCGAAATGCTCGATAATCGTCATAAAATCGACAAGAATCTGGGTGGGGTGGAATTCGTTTGTGAGCCCGTTCCAAACGGGAACGCCTGCATATTTTGCAAGCTCTTCGACAATTTCCTGACCGTAGCCGCGGTATTCGATACCGTCGAACATTCTGCCGAGCACGCGTGCGGTATCGGCAATGCTTTCCTTTTTGCCCATCTGCGAGCCGGAGGGTCCGAGATATACGGGGTGCATTCCCAAATCGGCGCCTGCAACCTCAAAAGCGCAACGGGTACGGGTGCTGTCCTTTTCGAAAAGCAGAGCGATATTTTTGCCCTCGCAGAGCTTGTGCGGAATGCCCGCCTTTTTCTTTGCCTTAAGCTCTATCGCAAGGTCGATAAGCGATTGAATTTCCGCGGGGGAATAATCGAGTAATTTAAGAAAGCTTCTTCCTTTTAAAGACATAAAAAACCTCCTAAAGCACTTTTGCAAGGAAATTACGCAGACGTTCGCACTTCGGGTTGCCGAAAAGCTCGGCGGGGGTGCCCTCTTCTGCGATAACGCCGTCGTCGAGGAAGATCACGCGGTTCGAAACCTCCCGCGCGAAGCCCATTTCGTGAGTTACGACGATCATAGTCATACCGTCCTGCGCGAGCTCACGCATAACGTCGAGAACCTCGCCGACCATTTCGGGATCGAGCGCGCTCGTCGGTTCATCGAACAGCATAACCTCGGGCTCCATACAAAGCGCGCGTACTATTGCGACACGCTGCTTCTGTCCGCCCGAAAGCTGATTGGGGTAGGAATCGGCTCTGTCGGCAAGACCGACACGCGCCAAAAGCTCCATCGCCTTTGCGTCTGCCTGCTCCTTCGGAAGCTTTTTGAGCATTATCGGAGCGCAGGTAAGGTTTTCGAGTATAGTCATGTGCGGGAAAAGGTTGAACTGCTGGAACACCATTCCCATTTTTTGTCTGTGAAGATCAAGGTCTACCTTTTTATCGGTAAGGTCGGCGCCTTCGAAGAAAATCGAGCCGCCGGTGGGGATTTCGAGAAGGTTAAGACAACGCAAAAAGGTAGATTTACCCGAACCGGAAGCACCGATAACGCAAACGACGTCGCCCTTATTTATATCGATATTCACGCCCTTTAAAACAGCGTTGCTTTCGAACCGTTTTTCGAGTCCTTTTACGCTGATAACAGTTTTGTTTTCCATATTGCTATCTGCCATCGCTCTTGCGGAGTCTCCTTTCCAGAACAGATAAAAGCTTTGTCATTATAACAACAACCAACAAATAAATCACCGCAAGCACGATAATGGGGTTAACCGCATCGTAGGTTTTGTTTCTTATATTGGTCGCCGCACGGGTGAGGTCGGTTATTGCAACGTAACCCGCAACAGAGGTTTCCTTCAAAAGCGCGATACATTCGTTACCGATAGCGGGAAGAATGTTCTTTATCGCCTGCGGGAAGATTATCTTACGCATCGCCTGACCCTTGGACATACCCAAGCTTCTTGCCGCTTCCATTTGTCCTTTATCGACAGCGTTGATACCGCTTCTTATAAGCTCTGCCATATATGCGCCCGAGTTTATACCGAATGCGATTATCGCAACGGTTACGCCGTCTGCCGAAACTAGAATTATATAGAAAAACACAAGCAAAAGCACGGTGACGGGTATACCGCGTATCACGGTGGTATAAAGATCGCAGATCCAGTTCACAAAGCGAAGCTTTTTATTGCCCTCGCAGAAATATTTAGCGATCGCGATCACAGAACCGATGATAACGCCGATAAGCAGTGCGCCGAGCGTGATTATCAGGGTATTCAGAAAGCCTTCGAGCAACCATTTGTAACGTTCGCCTTCGATGAAGGTTTCGTTAAGTTTTGCTAACCAGTTGTTCATCGTATTTTTTCCTTTTCACCTAAAAGCAGCTCCGCCGCGCGGAGCCGCTTTTGGTTTTTTGTTTTCTTGATTATTCGGGCTTAACGTAGGTTTCGCCGAAATCCTTGAAGATTTTTTCGATAGTGCCTTCGCTTATGAGCTTGTTGAGAATGGTGCTGATTTCAGCAACGAGATCTTCGCTGCCCTTTGCGAATGCGAATGCATAGGGTTCTTCGGTCATATTTTCATCGAGAATCTTAAGACCGTCGCCTTCTTCTACCATCTGGATAGCGGTAAGGTTGTCAACTACCCAAGCGTCAACTCTGCCGGTGGTAAGAGCCGCTTTTGCGTCTGCGTTTGCCTGGAAAGCTTCAACGTCGTAGCCTTCTGCCTTACAGCCTTCGTCTGCGGTGGTACCGGTCTGAACAGAAATCTTCTTGCCTTCGAGGTCTGCTTTGGAAGCGATAGCGCTATCGTTCTTAACAACGATAACCTGAGCCGCTACGTAGTAGGGATCGGTGAAGAGCATATTCTTTTCACGTTCGGCAGTAACGGTGATACCGGACATACCGCAATCGTATTTTGCAGACTGGATACCGATAAGTACGGAGTCAAAGTCCATCTGAACGAATTCGCATTCAACGCCGAGCTCTTTGCAGATGAGCTTCATAATTTCAACTTCGATACCTACAACTTCGTTGCCTTCAAGGCTTTCGAAGGGGGGGAAGTCGGGGCTGGTAGCGATAACGAGCTTGCCCGCATCCTTAACGTCCTGCAACGATTTGCCCTGTGCAGAACAGCCGGTGAAGCATACTGCTACGAAAATAACGGAAAGTAAAAGTGCCAATAATTTTTTCATCTTGATTAATTCCTTTCAAAAATAATTTTTTTATTTATTCAACTGTGTTTCCACAAATTCTATTTGCTTGTTACAGGAATCAAGGCTCGTTCCGCCGAGCGAGATTCGCTTTGCAACGCAGGTTTCGAGCGAGATTTCTTCGTACAAATCCTCTTCGAAGAGCTCGCTGTAATTTTTATAATCGCCTATCGGCATATCCTCAAGCACTATTCGTCGCTTTATGCATTCCGCAACGATACTGCCCGAAATTTTATAAGCCGAACGGAAGGGCATACCCTTTTTCACAAGATAGTCGGCAAGGTCGGTGGCGTTTATAAAGCCCTCCTGCGCCGCTCTCTTCATATTTTCGGGCAAAACCTTCATCGTTTCGACCATAGGCGCCATAATGGCGATACACATTTTTACTGTATCGACCGCATCGAAAACGCCTTCCTTGTCTTCCTGCATATCCTTGTTATATGCAAGCGGCAAGCCCTTTAATACCGTAAGAATTCCCATTAAATCGCCGTATACTCTGCCGGTTTTTCCGCGAATAAGCTCTGCCATATCGGGATTTTTCTTTTGCGGCATTATCGAACTGCCCGTCGTATATGCATCGGAAAGCTCGATAAACTTGAACTCCCAGCTCGACCAAAGAATGATTTCTTCCGAAAATCTCGAAAGGTGCATCATCGTTATCGCACAGCAGTTGACGAATTCAACACAGAAATCTCTGTCCGAAACACCGTCGATGCTGTTCATGCAAATTCCGTCGAAGCCAAGTTTTTCGGCTTCGAAGAGTCTGTCGGTTTCATAGGTCGTCCCCGCGAGCGCACAGCACCCGATAGGCGACATATTCATTCGCTTCTTCATATCCGAAAATCTGTCGATATCGCGAAGCAGCATCATACAGTATGCAAGCAGATGATGTGCAAAGGTTATCGGCTGTGCACGCTGAAGATGAGTATAACCCGGCATTATTGTCGTTTTGTTCGCCTTTATCTGCACAAGCAGTGCGCCGACAAGCTCTTTTAATAACGAAATTATCGTTTCTGCCTCTTCGCGCAGGTTCATACGCAGATCAAGCGCAACCTGATCGTTACGGCTTCTTGCGGTGTGGAGCTTTTTACCTACGTCGCCCAAGCGCTCGGTGAGCACCTGCTCGACGAACATGTGTATATCCTCGGCGGTCATATCGATCGAAAGCTTGCCCGATTCGATATCCGAAAGAATCTCTTCGAGCCCGCCGATAAGTATATCGGCTTCCTCTTGGGTGATAATTCCCTTCGCGCCGAGCATTGCGGCGTGCGCCATACTGCCGGTTATATCCTGACGGTACATTCTCGAATCGAAAGAAATCGAGGAATTGAAATCGTCAGCCATTTTATCGGTATTTCCGGCGGTTCTGCCCGCCCACATTTTTGCCATTTCGGTTCTCCGTGATTTTAATTAAAGCTTGCCCTGCTCGCGCAATGCCTGAACCTTGGTGGGAAGGCCCCAAAGGTTGATAAAGCCTTCTGCCTGCTTCTGATCGTAATCGCTTTCATCGAAGGTTACGAGGTTTTCGGAATAGAGCGAATAGGGAGAGGTGGTACCTGCGGGGATAATGTTGCCCTTGTAAAGCTTGAGCTTAACGGTACCTGTAACGAACTTGTTGCTTTCGTTCGCAAATGCGGTAAGTGCTTCCTGCAAGGGAGAATACCACTTGCCGTTATAAATAAGGTCTGCGTAATCGACAGCGAGCTTCTGCTTAACGTGAAGCGTATCCTTATCTACGGTGAGCATTTCGAGCATTTCGTGCGCGAAATAAAGGATTGTTCCGCCGGGGGTTTCATAAACGCCGCGGTCCTTCATGCCGACAAGACGGTTTTCTACGATGTCGATAATACCGATACCGTTTGCGCCGCCGACCTTATTGAGCTCGGCGATGATTTTGGAAGCCTTCATCTTTTCGCCGTTGTAAGCAACGGGTGCGCCTGCTTCGAAATCGATCGAGATATAGGTGGGTTCATCGGGAGCCTGCATCGGCGAAACGCCCATTTCAAGAAAACCGGGCTTATCGTACATAGGCTCGTTTGCGGGATCTTCGAGATCCAAGCCCTCGTGGGAAAGGTGCCAGAGGTTTTTATCCTTCGAATAGTTGGTTTCGCGGCTTATTTTAAGAGGAACGTTGTGTGCTTCCGCGTAATCGATTTCTTCATCGCGCGATTTGATGTCCCATTCGCGCCAGGGAGCGATGATCTTCATTTCGGGAGCGAAGCGCTTGATAGCGAGCTCGAAGCGAACCTGATCGTTACCCTTACCTGTTGCGCCGTGGCAGATAGCGTCTGCGCCTTCTGCGATAGCGATTTCGGCAAGCTTTTTACCGATAACGGGACGGGCGAAAGCGGTACCGAGAAGATAGGTTTCGTACTTCGCGTCCATTTTGAGTGCGGGGATGATGATTTCATCCACCATTTCATCGACAAGGTCTGCAACGATAAGCTTGCTTGCGCCGGTCTTTATCGCCTTTTCTTCAAGACCGTCGAGCTCGTCTGCCTGACCTACGTTACCTGCAACCGCGATAATTTCGGGGTTGTTGTAGTTTTCCTTTAACCACGGAATAATAATCGATGTATCGAGTCCGCCCGAATAGGCAAGAACTACCTTTTTGATGTTGTCTTTGCTCATTTTTCATTACCTTCTGTATGTTTTTTCATTTTGCCTTGCCATTATAATCCAGCCAAAAGCAAAAGTCAATACAAAAATGAAAAAATATTCAATTTTTTTAAACATTTTTACGCATAATTGCATATTATTGTGTATATCGCGTATATTTATGCATTTATTCGGTTTTTTATGCATATTTTCAAAAAAGCAAGACCGCCTTTGGCTTTGGCGGTCTTTATTTTTGCGGTTATTTAAAATCTGCCGCCGCCCCCGCGGGAGCCTCCGCCGCCGCGAGAACCGCCCGAGGAAGTGTTTTTCGGACGTGCAACACGGGTAACGGTCGAATACAGATAAAGGTCGCGGCTATGGGTAAGCTTGAAGCTTCCCTTTCTGATATATTCGCGCGCGTTGGTCTGCATCGCAACGCTCTTAAGACTGCCCTTCATAACCGAGGTCGCAATAAGTGCGACGACAAAGCCGATTATCAAAGCGATCAAAAGCATTGTTCCGAACGGGAACGAAAGCTCGCTGTCGACCGCGCTTGCGAAGGAATCGAACGCGCCGTAATAATCGCCGCTTGAAAGCTGATCGAGAAAATACTCCGAAAGCGCGGTGCCCTCGGTAAGACGCCTCTCACCGAAAAATTCGATATACCATTCGCGGTCGCTTATCGAAACAAGCAGGATAACCCCGCTTTCGCCGTCCTCGCCCATTCCGTATTTTCCATAGTGAAACACCTCTGCGGCGTAAATATGAGCGCTCTTGCCGCCGAGCGAATCGACGGTATAAACAACAATATCGTAATCGTGCTCGGTGCTCAGGGCATCGAGCTTGGAAAGCAGGGCGCTTTCCTCGCTTTCGGAAAGAAGCTCGCCTTTATCGACAAGACGGGCTGCGGGCTCGTCGGCAAGCGCAAGCATAGGCATTGCCGCAAAAAGCGCGATAACGGTTAACAAAGCAAACAATTTCTTCATACCGACACCCCCTTAAAGCAGCCAGATAAGCGAGCCGAGCGCAAACACAGCCGCACTTACAGCCGCAGTCAAGCCGAACAGCCATTTTCTGTACGCTTTTTTATCCAAGGGAAGATTGCCGACAAATTTACCCGTTTGACCGTTCATCGCAAAGGTGTATTTTTCGCCGTTATAGGTGGTGTTTAAAATCCAGACGGGATAAAGGGCGTATTTCGCAACGCCGTTGCTTAATCTTACGTTGACCGACGTCGGCACGACCGTGGCATAGCCGAGAACGGTTGACGCAAACGCCTGCTCGGCAGAGGTACGCACGCGCTCGTTCGCGCGGGTAACGCTCGCATCGGCATCGACGTCGTAACGGTCGGCAAGATAGCCTGCAAGATACGCAGTTTGAAAATCGACGGCTTCCGAAAAATCGAACGGCTCGATCGATTCCATCAAATCGTCTGCCATTTTCGAGCTTCCGTCAACGGGAATTCGGTCAAAGCCCATATCGCCCGCGCGGGTTATCGAAAAATAGCTTGTTTTCGTATAGATATAATTGGAATCCGACCAACTGCTGACTCTCGTTGCGCGGTAGCGGGCATCCGCCTCGGCATCGGCATCGAAAAGCCAGAAGGGAACGTAGATTCCTTTTATCTCATCGATATGGTTTTCGTCCTTGAACACCTTCGGGAGCAGTCTTTTTCCCTTTAAGTGATTGACAAGCCCTTCCTTCGCCGCTTTTTTATCGAGCTTGAAGGGGATAACGTAATCGGGCTTCAGGTCGCCCGCAAACATACCCTTCATAACCACGGGATTGTCGCAATAAGGGCATTTTGTTGCGGCAAGGGTTTCGTCGCCGATTATTTCGCCGCCGCAGGAATCGCAGACGTATATCCGCATTCCTTCGGCTTCGCCCTCCTGCCATTCGCTTCCCGCGGCGTTTTCCCAGTTAAGCTCATCTGTACCGCCGTTGTTAAGGTCCTCGTCATAGGACTTCACCGTTTCCATTTCGAATTCGGTGTCGCAATAGGGGCATTTCAGCTTTTGTATCCCGCTGTCGAAGCCTATCGCGCCGCCACAGCAGGGACATTTGTATTCCTTTAATTCGGACATGGTGGTTCCTCCGAAATAGGTTATAGGTAATAGTGAAGAGTGAAAAGTGAAGAGGTAAGGTTGGCTTTTGCGAACGCAAAAGCCTTCCGAATTTTTTATCTGTTATCTGTTATCTGTTATCTGTTATCTGTTATCTGTTATCTATTATCTATTATTTATTATATATTATCTGTTATCTGTTATCTAAATCAAACCTTCTCGCCGCATTCGGGGCAGAATTTGGGGGGATTTGCGGGGTTTTCGAAGCTATAACCGCATTTTCCGCAGCAGGCACTCGGCTTTTTTGCGCCGCATTCCGAGCAGAATTTGCCGTTATTCACGGTACCGCAGGTGCATTTCCAGCTGTCTTCGGGCTTCTTCGCGCCGCATTCCGAGCAGAATTTACCGCCGCTTACCGCGCCGCATACGCATTTCCAGCCCTCCGCCGAGGGAGCGGGCTGTGCAGACTGTTGCTGTGCGCCCATAGCGAAAAGATTCTGCGCGTTCATTCCGCCTGCGTTCATCGCCATACCGACACCCATAAAGCCGTTCATCGCGCCGGCATCGTTTTCCGCCGCCGACTTCATCGCATCCGCCTGCGCGCCGACGAGAGTTGCCGCCGCCATAGTGGGATCACGCATGATCGCGTTACGCTGTGCCTGCTTGATCATTTCGGCATCTTCCTCAGGCAGAGTCAGGCTGCCCAGGGCAATGGAGACCACCTGCAGGCCTCTGAGCTCACCCCACTTCTTGGAAAGGACACCGTTCATGGCATCTTCCAGGTCGGTGGTGTGGTTGACGATCTGATTGGGCCGCAGCTCCAGATCGGACAGCTTGCCGAAGGCGGGCTGCAGCGCGCTGATGAACTCGGTTTTCAGCTGGCTGTCCAGC
>JAZTXJ010000044.1:0-15403 GCA_045636285.1 Eubacteriales bacterium | reverse complement strand
CACGAGTTTTTTCAATGGTTATTTAGAAAAACCATATAACAAATATTGTATTTTTTTTAAAAATGTGATATAATTTGACAACACAATGAAAACTGCAAGGAGATTTTTCTTATGAAAGAGGCTTGGAAGAGAAAAGTTGCTTATCAGATATACCCCAGAAGCTTTTGCGATGCAAACGGCGACGGTATCGGCGATATCAAGGGTATCACAAGCAAGCTCGATTATTTAAAAGCGCTCGGTATAGACTACGTTTGGATTTGCCCCGTATATGCTTCACCTATGGACGACGGCGGCTACGATATTTCGGATTACTATGCGATAAACCCCATGTTCGGCACTATGGAGGATATGGACGAGCTTCTTTGCGAAGCGAAAAAGCGCAATATAAAAATCATTATGGACCTTGTTGTAAACCACTGCTCCGATGAGCACGAATGGTTCAAGCGCGCGCTTGCCGACCCGAACTGCGAGGAAGCAGAATACTTCTACTTCCGCAACAGCGAAGACGGCGCGCCTAACAACTGGCGTTCGATGTTCGGCGGCAGTGCTTGGGAGCACGTCGGAAACGGCAGATATTATATGCACCTCTTTTCGAAAAAGCAGCCCGATCTGAACTGGGAAAACCCCAAGCTGCGCGAAAAGATATACGAAATGGTCAACTGGTGGCTCGATAAAGGCTTGGGCGGCTGGCGTATCGACGCGATTACCCATCTTAAAAAGGAACCCACTCTTTCCTCGCTTGCGCCCGATGGCGACGACGGAATGGTAGGCTGCTTCGAACCCACCCGTAACTACCCCGGTATCGGTGATTTTCTTACCGAATTAAGAGAACGCACCTTCGACCGTTACGATTGCATTACGGTTGCCGAAGCGGCGGGCGTGCCTTATCATCAGCTCGGCGAATATATCGGCGAAAACGGCTATTTCTCTACCCTTTTCGATTTTTCCTATTCCGAGCTTTATTCCTACGGCCACACCTGGTACACCTGCAAAAAGGCGTGGGAATGGCCTATTTCACTCCTGCGCGATAAGATGTTCGCAAGCCAGATCGAAACCGAAAAGATCGGCTTCGGCGCGGTTTATTTCGAAAACCACGATTACCCCCGCTCCTGCGAAAAGTTCCTTCCCCGCGAATACCAGAACGAATACACCCAAAAAATGCTCGGCACGCTTTGGTTCTACCTGCGCGGTATTCCCTTTATTTATCAGGGACAGGAGCTCGGTATGACCAACACCACCTTCGATTCGATCGAAGACGTCGACGATATTTCCACCAAAAACCATTACAGCATTGCGATCAACGACGGTCTTACACCCGAAGAGGCGATCAAGGCGGTCAACCGTTACAGCCGCGATAACGGCAGAGTTCCGTTCCCGTGGACCTCGGGCGAATGGGGCGGATTTTCGAACGTTAAGCCCTGGATGAAGATACACCCCGAATACATCCGCTTTAACGCCGCAGACGAAGCAAACGACGAAAACAGCGTGCTTTCCTATTATAAAAAGATGATCGCGCTCCGCAAGAGCGAAGAATACGTCGAAACCCTTTCGGTCGGCACGATAAAGCCGATACTCCTCGATTATAACGATATTATCGCTTATCAGCGTATCGGTAACGGCAAAACGGTAACCGTGGTTTGCTCGTTCTCGCCGTATCCGCTCGACGTCAAAACCGAAATCGGCGGTAAAAAGCTTTTGCTTTCCAATTTCGAACAGGCAACATTGCCCGAAAACGGCGTTCTCAAGCTCGCTCCGTTCGAAGCAATAGTTTTCGAAAATTAATTCAAATCAGTACATACGAGGCATACTCCATTGCGAGTACGCCTCGTTTTTTTGTTTTGGTATATGACAATTTAAATCGTGAAATATCATTACGAATTGTAGGGACCGAGGGGTCCCCGAAAACGCTTGCGTTTTTGGGGTATACCAAGTCCCCGACGGTCCGCTCGACACACAATAAAATCGAAACTTCATTTTAAAATCGTGGAGTTTCGGTTCGAATTGTAGGGACCGGCGTCCCCGACGGTCCGCGGGGAGCAACAATTATAATAAATGCAACATATTTGATTTTTGAAGTTCCAAATCCGTTACCCAAACATATCATTTTTACATTAAATGCACCGCTTCTCGAGCGGACCGTCGAGGACGCCGGTCCCTACATTCTTGTCGTCACTCAAAGGAAAATGCGTTTCCTTTTCGTATCGTTTTTTCATTTTAAAACCAACGCTATATCTTTAATGATTCGTTCCCGAAATTCACACACAAACCCCTTGACAAATTGGTCTACAAGGTGTAGAATGGCATTGGTCTACACGATGTAGAACAGGAGGAAAATATATGAACGATTACCAAATGGGCGAAATCGAAACACGCTTCGCCGAAATTATATGGCAAAACGAGCCGATAAGCTCGACCGAGCTTGCAAAGCTGAGTCTTGAAGCATTTTCGTGGAAGAAGAGCACCACCTACACCGTATTAAAAAGGCTCTGCGACAAGGGCATTTTCAAAAACGAGGGCGGAACGGTGAGGTCGGTTATAACGAAAGAGGAATTCTTCTCGCACCAAAGCGAGCGATTTATCGATGAAAACTTCAAGGGCTCGCTACCCGCGTTTATTACCGCGTTTACAAAAAACAAAACGCTCACCCGAGAGGAAATTGCGGAAATACGCAAAATGCTCGAAAACTACGAGGGGGATGAGCAATGACCAATATTTTTATCACCGTAATCAATATGAGCCTTGCCGCCTCGTTCGTGGCACTGCTTATACTTGCGCTCAACAGACCGCTTAAAAGGCTTCCCCGCTTTGTTTCGGTAATTCTTTGGGCGTTCGTGGCGATAAGGCTTATTCTCCCCTTTAGCTTAGAGAGCGATTTTTCGCTCATTCCCTCGGGCGAAACTGTGCCGCAAAACATAACCGGCACGGCGGTACCGCAGATAAATTCCAACCTGCCGTTTATCGATTCGGCTGTTGACGGTATGCTTGCCGATAATTTCGCGAACGGCGAAGCAGGCTCGCAAAACCCGATAATCGAGCTTTTGGACACCGCAGGCATTATCTGGATTATCGGCGCGGCTCTTATGCTCTGCTATTTCTTTGCAAGCAATATTTATATTAAAAGAAGGCTTCGTGAATCGATACCGCTCTATACCAAAAAAGAGCGTATTTATATCTGCGACCGCATCCCTTCCCCCTTTATTTTCGGCATATTAAGACCGAAAATATATATGCCCTCTTGTATTTCGGAATCCGATGCGGCTTGCGTTATCGCGCATGAGCAGGCGCATATCGCGCGGAAGGACTATATATGGAAGCCGCTTGCGTTCTTGATTCTTTCGGTCTATTGGTTCAACCCTGTGCTCTGGGCGGCTTATATCTTTTTCTGCCGCGATATCGAGCTTGCGACCGACGAGCGTGTGCTTAAATCGAAGGGCGAGGAAATAAAAATACAGTACAGCAAAGCCCTGCTTAACTGCTCGGGCGACCGCAGATTTATAACCGCCTGCCCGACAGCCTTCGGCGAAAACGCGGTAAAGGACCGTATAAAGAACGTTCTCAACTATAAAAAGCCTACCTTCTGGGTGGTTGTCGTTTCGGTTATCGCTGTCTGCACCGTCCCGATTTTTCTGCTTACCAACCCCAAAAAAGAGGAAGCCCCCATTCCCACCGAGGCGAAGGACGGCGAAATATTTCTCGACGCGATAGTAACCGACGTTGACGAGGGCTATATGTACGTCCGCGATATCGGTTACATTCCGATAAACGATCCTGTCGAAAACCACGACGGCATCTTCGCTATTTCGCTGAAAAGCAATATAAATCTTCCCGAAATCAAGATCGGCTGTATGCTCCGCATCGTTCATAAGGGCGAAACCGATTCGGGCAAATATCCGAGCCTTGTAAGCGTTATTTCGGTGCATCTGCTCGGCAACCCGCCCGAAAACCACTCGCCTATATCCGATTTCGAATACCACAACAACTATTACGGCGGAAAAACCATAATCGCATACAACGGCAACGACGAAAACGTTATAATCCCGACTGTTATCGACGGCAAGCCCGTTTCGGCTATCGGCGGAAACGCATTCAAAAACAAATTGAATCTAAAAAGCGTTTATATACCCGACACCGTCTATACCATAGCGGGCGGACTTTTCGAGGATTGCCTGAATCTCGAAAGCGTTCGTCTGCCGATCGCGCTTTATGCGATAAACGACAGAGCGTTTGCAAACTGCAAGAGCTTAAAAGAAATAACGCTCCCGAGCACTCTGCAAAGAATCGGAACGAGCGCTTTCGAAAAATGCTACGGCTTAAAATACGTTGAAATTCCCAAAAGCATTACCTATTGGGGCGGAAGAAGCTTTGCTCAAAGCGGACTTAAAGAGGTCGTTTTCGAGGAAGGACTTGCGAAAATCGGCTCGAGCGATTTTCAGAAATGTCTGTGGCTTGAAAAGGTAACCATTCCCGAAGGCACCGAATGGAGCTATGGATGCTTTTACGGCTGCGGGGCTCTGCCGAAAGAATACAGAGAGTCGCAAGAGAATGAATAGGAGAAAACAATGAAAAAATATATTTCAATACTGCTTGTATTCACAATGCTTTTCGCGCTTTGCGCCTGCAATAAGACAGCCGAGGGAGGAGAATCCTCGCAGGAGATCTCATACCCCGAAACACCGGGTGAGGATTTTCAATGCACCTTGCTCGAGGACGGAAGCAGCTTATCCGTCGAATACTATTACGGCGGCGACGAGGTTGTGGTTATCCCCGCAGAGATAAAGGGCAAGCCGGTAAAGGACGTCCGTATCAGCTCCTTCCGTTATAACGAAAAGATAAAGGAGCTTTATATCCCCGAGGGCGTTACGAATTTAAGCGTTTGGTTGATGTCAAACGAACAGCCCGCTACCACCACGGTTGAAAAAATCGTGCTCCCGAGCACCCTGACCCACATAGACAACAGCGCCTTCAAGAGCTTCAAGCACCTGCGCGAAATCAACCTGCCCGACAGCCTGCAAATGGTCGGCAATTCGATATTCGAGGGCTGTGAAAGCCTTAAAAGCACCTATCTCCCGAAGGCGATGTTCGGCAACGGCGCGCTTGCCGGCTGTTGTATCGAAAGCATCGTCATTCCCGAAGGGGTTACCGAGCTCTGCTACGCCGAATTTGCACACGCAACCATTAAAAGCGTAACCCTGCCGAGCAGCTTAAAGGTGATCGGCACGGGTGCCTTTTATAACTGCCCGTTGACCGAAATATCGCTTCCCGAGGGCTTGGAGCGTATCGAGGACCTTGCATTCAAAAAAACGCTTATTAAAGAAGCGGTAATCCCCGCAAGCGTTAAGGAAATCTCCGATTACGCGTTCGACGGCGAGTCTTTCGAACGGCTTATCTTCCTCGGCGATGCACCGCAGAGCTTCACCGTTTGGAAAGACGGCATGCACGAGCCCGAAAAATATTACGAAATCCATATAAGCAAATCGGCAAAGGGCTTTAGCTTTCCGCGCTGGAACGGCTTCCCCGTGCGCTATACCGATTCCGACGAAATGCCTAAAACAAGCGGTGATTTCGAATATTTCGAAAACGAAAACGGCGTTACGGTTTCGGCTTATCTCGGCAAGGGCGGCGACGTAGTTATCCCCGAAAGCATAAACGGCAAAGCGGTAACCGAAATAGGCATACGCGCATTCGCAAGATGCGAAAGCATTAAAAGCGTTAAATTCCCGAGCACTCTTACAAAAATCGAAAAACGCGCCTTTTTAGCCTGCGCTTCGCTTGAAAAGATAGTCTTTTCGACCGGCTTGAAGGAAATCGGCGCGACAGCGTTTGCTTCCTGTTCCGCGCTTACCGAGGTTTGTGTGCCCGAAGGAGTCGAATCTATCGGCGACGATGCGTTCGCGTTTAACGACGCACTTGTTAAGGTAACGCTTCCTATCGGTGTGAAGAATTGGGGCAACCTTATTTTCCAGAACTCCAATACGATAAGCGACGTAACCCTTCCTGCCGATATGACTGTTCTGCCCTACGGTATGTTCTTTGCAAATTACAGCCTGAGTAAGCTCGAGCTTCCGAGCACGCTTGTCGAAATCGGTGAAGCCGCGCTCACCAGCACGAAGGTCGAATCGCTCGTACTGCCCGAGGGCTTTAAGATTATCGGTGATCAAGCATTCGAGGGCAACAGCAGGCTTACGGATATAAATATCCCCGAATCGCTCGAATATATCGGCGAGAGAGCGTTTGAAAACACCTCGATAACCGAGCTTACCTTCCCCGCAGGCTTCAAAACCTTCTGGGGCTGGTCGTTTAACTGCTGTTATGATCTCAAAAAGCTCACCTTTTTAGGCGATGCACCAGAGGTAAAGATAACCGTGGGCGAGACATGGAACGGCGAGATCGACGAGGACGATTTCCCGAACGGAACCGATTTTGTCGTCTATATCAACGAGGGCGCAAGCGGATTTGAGGGTAAATTCTGGGATAAATGCGATTTCGCAATAATCGGCGAAACCGAAGAAAGCAAAGAAATTTACGAATAGCTTTTAATCATCAATAAAATAAAGGGACCCCCGGCGTTGATTAAAGCAATGCCGGGGGTTGATATTCAAAACGATTGAATTACATCGATGAATCTAAAGATACTTTTATATGACATTATATCACAAAGAATGTGACAAAAATATTTTTAACTAAAGCCTTCTATTCGCTTCATTTGTTTTACACTAATAATACGCAAGCAATTTGGACATTGAAACTCTTTCCAAACGACTTCTATGTCGCCCGTCATAAAAGTGTCGCCCATTGATAAATCATACTTTTTTGCTTCTGGTGATTTTGAATTGACGATTTTCGAAACCTCAATTCGTTTTAAACGTACTTTGCAATCAGGGCAATAATGTTTTTTAAATACAGTATATATAATATCCTCGTTTATGTATTTTTTTCCGGCTATCATACCATTTCCCCTAATCAGTTGTTATTCTAATAAATCCACCCGAACCAAACCAACCAGCAGATGCACCTTTTCGGGCAACAAATGATTCCGAACAATCATCGTTTTTAACAATACCAAGCCCAGCTTCTGCTCCAACAGATAAGATGTCTACGGTTACACCCACTTCAATTTTGTATCCCAAAAAGCCTTTTACTTACGTTTTTATTTGACTTCAAATCTTCCGAACGTGCCCTGTGCGCGTGCATCGCATTCGGCGGTTATGAGCGCGCCCTCGGCGATATATTCACATTCGAGCACGGTGGCAAGTCGGTAAATTTCGGTAACTGCACCCGCTTCGGAGTGAGGAACCAAAAGCTTCATCTTCTTTTTGCCCGAAGAAACGAGCTCGTCCAACTTTTCGAGCAGGGCTTGAGTACCCTCGCCGCTTTTTGCCGAAATTTCGATAGTATCTTTGGGGAACGGTGTATCGCGCAGAGCAATATCGCACTTATTGAACACCTCGAGCATCGGCTTATCGCCCGCGCCAAGCTCGGAAATAAGCTCGAGCGTTACGGCGCGCTTGCGCTCGCGTTCCTCGATATCCTCGCTCGCATCGGTTATATTAATAATATAATCGGCGTATTTGAGCTCCTCGAGCGTCGATTTGAACGCCTTTACAAGATGTGTCGGCAGTCTGTCGATAAATCCAACCGTATCGGTAAGAAGCATTTCGGCGCCGCTCGGAAGCGTGAGCCTGCGCGTTGTCGGGTCGAGCGTTGCGAACAGCTTATCCTCTGCGAGAATGCCCGCATCGGTGAGCTTGTTCAAAAGAGTGGATTTGCCCGCGTTGGTATAGCCGATAATAGCGGCGGTTTTAATACCCGAACGCAATCTCGTTGCGCGCTTTACACTGCGGGTACGCTCGATTTCCTCGATTTCGGCGGAAAGTGCGGCAATACGGCGCTTGATATGACGGCGGTCGCTTTCGAGCTTCGATTCACCCGGTCCGCGCGTGCCGATACCGCCGCCAAGACGGGAAAGCTCTTTACCTCTGCCCGTAAGACGCGGCGCGGTGTAGCGCAGGCAGGCGATTTCTACCTGCAATTTACCCTCGCCCGTTACGGCGTGCAGGGCAAAAATATCCAAAATGAGCATCGTACGGTCGATAACGCGTGCGCCCTCGATTTCACGCTCCAGATTGGCGATCTGCGAGGGTGTGAGCTCGTTATCGAAAACAACGAGGCTGATTTCGCCGTCGTTCTTTATAAATTCGGCGATTTCCTGCACCTTGCCGCTTCCGATATAGGTCGCTTTATCGGGAGTTTGGCGGTTCTGTATAACGCGTGCCGCCTCTTCCCCGCCCGCAGTTTCCAAAAGGCGTGCAAGCTCATCGAGCGAACGGTTAGTGCGTTCGCTTTCATCGACGGTCGAAAGCGCGACAAGCAACGCTCTGCCGTTGCCGCTTTGTAATTCGTTTGTTATATTCAGGTTTTCGGGCATAGTGTTTTTCCTCCGAAAAAGGTTATAGGAAAAAGTTATAGGTAATAGTGAATAGTGAAGAAGTAAGGTAGGTTTTGCCGGCAAAACCTAAAAATTCAATCAAATTGCTTTTCGCGTGCGAAAAGCATTCCGCGCTTTTTCACTCTTCACTATTATTTATTACTTTTTTGATACTTATTACTTTTTTTGTTTTTGCAAAGCAAAATCCCGCCGCAGCGGTTACCGACCAAAAACCGTGTGTTTTTGGTCGAAAGCGAAGCGTAAAAAACAAAAGCGGCACATTCCTGCGCCGCTCTTTAACTATGCTACGATTAGTCGAGATTGAACTTCTTCTTGAACTTGTCTACACGTCCGCCTGCATCTACAAACTTCTGCTTGCCGGTGAAAAACGGATGGCATTTAGAGCAAATATCAACCTTAACGTTGTCCTTTACAGACTTGGTAACATATTCTGCGCCACAAGCACACTTGATGGTAGTGGTCTTGTAATCGGGATGGATACCCTGCTTCATTTTATAATTCCTCTCTTTCGTTTTTATCGGAAGGAGCACACTGCTCCAATTAATCGCACACTAAAGTATATCACGCATTTACCGAAAATGCAATACCTTTTTTCGAATTTTTATAAATTTATTTTCAAATAAGTTTTATGCGTCTTTTTACTTGAAATTTCATTGCTTTTCTATTATAATATATTCTGTATCAATATG
Source organism: Eubacteriales bacterium (assembly GCA_045636285.1). Lineage (GTDB taxonomy): Bacteria > Bacillota > Clostridia > Oscillospirales > CAG-382 > Coliplasma. Next base: position 6,268 of record JAZTXJ010000044.1, on the reverse strand, counting down.
CAATAACTTTTTTGAAAAAGGAAGATATATTATGAAGCTTACCTATTTAGGCACCGCGGCGGCAGAGGGCTGGCCCGCGATATTCTGCAACTGCGAATACTGCACACGCGCAAAGGAATTGGGCGGCAAAAATATCCGCACCCGCTCGCAAGCGCTTATTAACGATGATCTTCTTATCGATTTCCCCGCAGATACTTACAGTCACATGCTCCATAACAAGCTCGATCTTTCGAAGGTGAAGTATTGCTTCGTAACTCACTCGCATATCGACCATTTCGAACCGACCGACCTGATTATGCGAATGGAAAGCTGCTACGCTCATAATATGACAGAGCCCACCCTGCATATCTACGGCAACAAAGCGGTGCTCGACCGCTTCAGGCACTTCGTACGCGATACGAAGGAAGAGGACGTGCCCCCTTCGGTTACCGCAAACGAAATCGAAGCTTACGATATTACCACCGCGGGACGTTATACCGTCACCGCCCTTCCCGCGTTCCACGCACCGAAGGAAACACCCTTCGTTTATATCGTTAACGACGGCGAAAAGACTGTTCTTTATCTGCACGATACCGGCTTGCCCTTTGACGAGGTTTACGATTATCTCGAAAAGAACGGCATTAAAGCAGACCTTGTAAGCTACGACTGCACCTACGGCGCGCTCCCCAGCGCGGGCGGTCACATGGGCTTGGACAGCGTACCCGTTGTTAAGGAAAGACTTACAAGCATCGGCGTTTGCGATGAAAAGACTATACACGTCGTAAACCATTTTTCGCACAACGGTATGCTTCTTCACGACGAGCTCTGCGAAGAAGCGGCAAAGCTTGGATTTTTAACCTCTTACGACGGAATGGTAGTTGAAATATGATACTCAAAAGAATATTTTCACTGCTCCTTTCGGTGTTACTGCTCGCTTCATTGCTTGCGGTAATGCCCAAAGCCGAGGAAATCCCGAATTTCGTATTCGTCAACGGCGAAAACATCACCCGCTCTGCCGATACGGTGATTATCTATAAGGGCGTCGCAACGACGGGACAAACCCAGTGGGGTCACAATATCGTTATCGACGAAAACGGCAATGTTACCGATATTGTCGAAGCGGGCTTGACAGAAAGCGAAAATCTCGCAGTTCCCGAAAACGGCGCCGTTATTTCGGCTTCCGGCACAAAGGCGCAATGGTTCAAAACCAATATAAAGGTCGGCTCGCGCGTTTATTACGACAGCTACACACAGCGCCTCTTCCTTTGCGATGCAAACGGAAATTTCGACCCTTATTTCGAAAAGAGCTTTGAAATAAACGGCGAAGGCAATTATTATATTTCCGACCCGCTTGCCGAAAGCTCCCCGATTTATACCTATGATATTATCGTTAGCGCCGAAGGCTTTATCGTTGCACGCGGAAGCGGACTTACCGTTCCCGAAGGCGGATTTTCTATCTCCGCCGCAACCGAAAGCAGTATGCAGCAGCTTATAATGTATTCCCCTCTCGGCGCAAAATGCGTCGTGAAGGACGGCGTTGCCACTATCTCATACGATAAAAACAGCTTCAAGCGCACGCTTGAATACGAGCTTGCAAATTCCGAAGGACTTATCAACGCATCGCTTGCCGAATACCGCAATATCTCGTCCGAAGCGATGAACACAGTCCTCGCGGAAATCCGCGCGGATATGGGCAATCTCAATTACCGTTCGCTTATTTCGCATATCGAACGGCTCGAAAACGAAATTAACCGACTCTGCACGCCTGACGCCTTTTACGAAACCCGCGGCGCCTTCCACACCCCCGCTGAAACCGATATAAACCAGGTGCGCGCCGTTGTTAAAAAGGCGAAGAGCGCAGGGCTCAACACCCTGTTTATACGCGTTTCGAACGGCTACGGCACCTGTGTTCCGATGCCCGAGGGGAGTAAGTTCGCGCAGGATAGTAAATATTCGGGCTTCGACGTTTTAAAGGCGTATATAACCGTTTGCGAAGAGGAAAATATCGCGCTCGGTCTTTCTCTGGAGGTTTATTATAACCAATACGCCTCTATCGCCGCACCCGAATGGATGACGAAGCAGAACGGAAGCGGAAAGGGACTTACCGATAAGTATTATTCCCCGCAGAACAAGGCGTTCAAGGAATATTATCTCGAATACGTTAAGTATATCGTGAGCAATTACGATATAAAAACGGTTATGTTCGAGCACCTGCGTTACCCCAAATTCCAATCCGACTGCGACCTCGGCTACGACAGCGCAACGCTTAATGAATTTTCGGATTCTTATCAGATCCCGATCGGCGAAGCGAACGATATAGCGAAAAAGCTTTTCGATTCGCCCCATTGGGAAAAGTGGGTTGAATATAAAACCTCGCTCGTGACCGATATGGCAAAAAGCCTTTCCGAAGCGGTGCACTCGGTAAGAACCGATATAACTCTTCTTGCCGCCGCAGGCCGCGACAGCGTTTCGTATTACTATATGCAGGATTCTATCGGCTGGATAGAAGAGGATATTTTCGACGGTCTTTGCCTTGTACTCTATGAAGGCGACAGCGACGAAAAGGATAAAACCGACCTTCTTTCCTATTCCGATAAATTCGTCGAATCGAAAAGCGAGCTGTTCGCCGCATACACCGCAAAGGAAAAATACTTCCTCACCGCGCTCGAATCCGAAAAATCCTTCCCTGCGGAAGTTATCGCAAGCGCGATCGCAGAAGGCCGCGCACTTAATTCCGACGGATTTATTATGAGCTCGCTCGATTCCTACTGCGCGCAGAACTATTACAGCTATCTCGAATCGTCGAGCTTCAAAAGCGGCTCGGTAAGCAGTCTTTCGAACGATAAAGAAACCGCAAAGGCTCTGCTCGAATACGCAAAAACAAAAATCAACGGCTATATTCTTTCGCTCGGCGGAACCGATGCCGATACCGCGGCGCTCGGACTTTCGAAGATAAACAATATTCTTCTTATGCTCGATTCCGAAATGCTCGGCTACGAGGAAGCGAAATCGCTCGAAAACGATATTGCAATGCTCTTTTCGGCTTCCCCCGCAAAGCAGGCGGTCTTAAAGGAATTCGAAGCGCTCACAAAGCTTTCTCTGCTTCATAAAACGGCGACCGAAATCGCTCCCCCGCTCCCGCCCGAAGAAAGCACGCCCGATATAAGCACCCCCGAAACGAGCGTTGACGAAAGCGAAGAAATTTCCGAAGAGGAAAGCACGCAAGAAGAAAGCGTGGGCGTTCCCGTTCAAATAGAAAAGCAACGCGTTGCGTTCGGTGATATTCTCGTTTATGCGTTTGTCGGACTTGCCTTTATCGGCGGTGCGACGGCAATGATAATTGCAATAAAGCGCAAAAACACCCGTCCCAAAAACGCACACATGCCCAAAGCAAGTATAAAAGAAAACCAAGACAACGAATAAAGACAAAAATACGCAAAAATGTGTTGACTTAATCGGGCTTTTGGTGTATAATTAATCGAATTTAAGTATTATTGGAGGATATTACAATGAAACATATCAAAACTCTCGAAACTCGTAACCTTTGCGAAAGCGCAAAGAACGGCGGCTGCGGCGAATGCCAGACCTCCTGCCAGTCTGCTTGCAAGACCTCGTGCGGTATCGCAAATCAGCAGTGCGAAAACAAAAAGGAATCCAAGTAATCAACAAGGATATACAGAAAGAGTGCCGCAAAACGGCACTTTTTTCGTAAGAGGCAAGCAATGATACATCAATACAAACTCTTAGGCTGTAACATCGTGCTCGATATCTGCTCGGGCTCGGTGCACGCTGTCGATGATATCGCATACGATATCATTTCGCTTTACGAAAACGAAAGCAGGGAATTTATCCTTGCCGAAATGAATAAAAAATACGCAGGCACCGAAGGCGTAACCGAAAGCGACATCGCCGAATGCTATGAACAGGTAACCGAGCTCAAGGAAGCAAACAAGCTCTTCACGCCCGATAGCTTTCAGCCTATGGCGGGCGAGCTCAAAAGAAAAACCTCGGGCGTTATAAAGGCGCTCTGCCTGCATATCGCGCATACCTGCAACCTCAACTGCGAATACTGCTTCGCAAGTCAGGGCAAATACCACGGCGAGCGTGCCGTGATGAGCTTCGAAACGGGTAAGCGCGCGCTTGATTTCCTTATCGAAAATTCGGGAACAAGGCGCAATCTGGAAGTAGACTTCTTCGGCGGCGAGCCATTGATGAACTATGAAGTGGTAAAACAGCTCGTTGCTTATGCTCGCTCTGTCGAAAAGGAAAAGAACAAAAACTTCCGCTTTACGCTCACCACGAACGGTCTGCTTATCGACGACGACGTTATCGATTTCTGCAACCGCGAAATGAGCAACGTCGTGCTTTCGCTCGACGGCAGAAAGGAAATTCACGACAGATACCGTGTCGATTATGCGGGCAACGGAAGCTGGGAAAGAATCGTTCCCAAGTTCCAAAAGCTTGTAAAAGCCCGCGGCGGCAAGGGATATTATATGCGCGGTACCTTCACCCACGCAAACCCCGATTTTTTGAAGGATATAGAAAAAATGCTTGAGCTCGGCTTCGACGAGCTTTCGATGGAACCCGTTGTCTGCCCCTCGGGCGATAAAAACGAGCTCACCGAGCAGGATCTTCCTATCGTTCTTTCGCAATACGAGCAGCTTGCGGAATTAATGCTTCAGCGTGAGCAGGCGGGCAAGCCCTTTACCTTCTATCACTATATGATCGACCTTTCGGGCGGTCCCTGCATTTACAAGCGTATTTCGGGCTGTGGAAGCGGCACCGAATATATGGCTGTCACCCCCTGGGGCGACCTCTACCCCTGCCACCAGTTCGTCGGCGACGAAAAATTCAAGCTCGGCGATATTTGGAACGGCGTTTCGAACACCGTTATTCAGCAGGAATTTATGGACTGCAACGTATATGCGCGCGAAGGCTGTAAGGACTGCTGGGCAAAGCTTTATTGCTCGGGCGGATGCGCCGCAAACGCATACCACGCAACCGGCTCGGTGCGCGGAATATACGAATACGGCTGTAAGCTCTTCCGCAAGAGAATGGAATGCGCGATAGCCGTTCAGGTCGCAAAGGCTTTATCTGAAGAATGAACACACCTATCTGTGATTTTGTCGAAAACTATATAAAAAGCGAACCCTGCCGATTGCATATGCCCGCACACAAGGGCGTTTCCCTGCTCGGCTGTGAGGAACGCGATATAACCGAAATTTCGGGCGCAGACAGCCTTTATTCCGCTTGCGGAATCATAAAGCAGAGCGAGCAAAACGCAAAATCGCTCTTCGGGTGCGAAACCTACTATTCGACCGAAGGCTCCTCGCACTGTATCCGTGCGATGCTTTATCTGATAAAGGCTTACGGCGTTACCCGCGTTATTGCCGCGCGCAACGCACACAGCGTTTTTCTTACCGCCTGCGGACTTTTAAGCATAAGCCCGCGCTGGCTTTACGGCGAAGGCGAAAGCTACCTTTCCTGCGATTTTTCGCTTGCAACGCTCGAAGAGCTTATTAAGGAAAGCGGCGAAAAGACCGCGCTTTATATCACCTCGCCCGATTATCTCGGAAATATATGCGATATTGCCGAAATTTCGAAGCTCTGCAAAAAGCACGGCGTTATTCTTTGTGTCGATTGCGCGCACGGAGCTTATCTTAAATTTCTCGGGCAATCGCAATACCCGACAGACCTCGGAGCAGATATTTGTTGTTCCTCTGCACACAAAACGCTTCCCGTGCTCACGGGCGGTGCTTATCTGCATATCGCAAACGGTGCCGAAGACTTTTTTAAGCAAAACGCAAAAACCGCGCTTTCGCTCTTCGGCTCGACAAGCCCCTCTTATCTTATTCTGCAATCACTCGATAAAGCAAACGATTTTATCGAATCGGAATTCATTTCGCGCCTGCGCTCGTTTCTGCCGAAGGTAAGCAGATTAAAGCAAACGCTCAAAGAACGCGGATTCACCCTTTACGGCAGTGAACCGCTGAAGCTCACCTTGCTTGCAAAGCCTTACGGTTATTACGGAACCGAGCTTGCAAGCGTGCTCGAAAAAAGCAATATCTTCTGCGAATTTGCAGATAAGGACTTTATAGTTTTTATGCTTTCGCCCTTGAACGAAGAAGCTCTCTGCTCGCTTGAAGCGGCACTTCTTTCGATTAAAAGGCGTGCGCCCATAACCGAAAAAGCACCCGCAATTTCCCGCGGGGAACTCGCAATCACACCGGCAAAAGCGCTCTTTTCGCAGTGCGAAAGAACCCGCACCGAAAACAGTAAAGTCGGATCG
>JAZTXJ010000043.1:0-5408 GCA_045636285.1 Eubacteriales bacterium | reverse complement strand
CCTTGACAAGGTTTACTGTGTTCCCGAACTTTACGAAGAATACGTCAGCGGTTTCCTTTCGGAAATGAAAGGCACTATCACCGATGAAGAAATCAAACTCCTTCACGACGGCGCTATTATGATGACTCTCGAATGCGGTATGAGATTCCTTACCGACTATCTCGAAGGCGACACCTATTTCCGCACTCACTATGCAGGTCAGAACCTTGACCGTGCAAGAACTCAAATGAAGCTTGTTGCCGATATGGAAGCAAGAAGAGATGAGTTCGAAGCAATTATAAAGAAATATATTTAAAGGAAAGAACAATGATTGAACTGAGAGGTAAATACGGAGTGGCGAAGGTATTCACCGATATCGTTGACTCCGAATCTATTTCACAGGTCATCGAATTGTTGAATCAGCCATACAGCGAAAACAGCAGAATCAGAATGATGCCCGACATACACGCGGGCGCAGGCTGTACTATCGGAACCACTATGACTGTGACCGATAGGATTTGTCCGAACCTGGTCGGTGTCGATATCGGCTGCGGTATGGAAACGGTAAGAATAAAGGAAAGCTTTATCGAACCGCAGGCTTTGGATAAGCTTATCCGCCGCGAAATCCCTTCGGGCTTTTCGATACGCGCAAAAGAGCACAGATACGCAAAGGAAATCGAGCTCGAAGACCTTATTTGCGCCAAAAACGTAGATATTGCAAAGGCGCGCAAGAGTATCGGAACACTCGGCGGCGGTAACCATTTTATCGAAGCGGATAAAGACGACGACGGCAATATTTATATTGTAGTTCATTCGGGGAGCAGGCATTTGGGGCTCGAAATATGCAAGCACTACCAAAAGGCAGGGTTTAAAGCATTGAGCAGCCGCAAAAGCGAAGCCGACGAAGCTATAGAGAGACTGAAGTCCGAAGGACGCGAAAGCGAAATTCAAAAAACGCTTTTGGCTATGGGTGCACCGAGCGTTCATATCCCGAAGGAGCTTGCTTACGTCGAAGGGCATTTGATGGACGCTTATCTTCACGATATGGCAATCGCACAGCGCTTCGCCGATTACAACCGCAAGGCGATAGCGGATACGATTATAAAGGGGCTCGGATTGCACGTTGTCGAGCAGTTCACGACGGTGCACAACTATATCGATCTCGATAAAATGATACTGCGTAAGGGCGCGGTTTCGGCGCAGAAGGGCGAAAAGCTTCTTATCCCGATAAATATGCGCGACGGCAGTTTGATCTGCATCGGCAAGGGCAACGAGGATTGGAACTATTCCGCACCGCACGGCGCGGGCAGGCTTATGAGCCGAGGAGAAGCGAAAGCAAGATTCACACTCAGCGAATACAAAAAGCAGATGGAGGGTATTTATACCACCTCGGTCGGCAGAGGTACGCTCGATGAATGTCCTATGGCATATAAGAATATGGAAGATATTGTAGACAATATCACCCCCACGGCAGAAATCGTTTCGGTAATAAAGCCGATATACAATTTCAAAGCAGGCGACGAATAAACGGCAGACTCTTTACGCACCGAAAAAGAATCAAAAGAAAAAAATCAAGCTTCATTTAACCGTGAAGCTTGATTCTTTTTTTATTTGAAAATATCGTAGGTTCCGAGCACGTGGCGCTTGAGCAGAATATAGTCGAAAACGCAGACCGTTTCTTCCCCGCTCAACGTCATTGCAAGAAGCTGGCGCTTTTGCGGAAAAAAGGTTTCCATATAGGTGCGTCTTGCGAGTATATAATCGTATTGATCGATAATTGCGTTTCCGTCCGCATCGCCGGGAAGCACAGCGTAAAGCCTTGCGCCGTCAAGATTCAAAACGGCACCCGTCGCCAATTTGTCGTTCGGTTCAAGCGCTTCGCCGTTTATATTTTTTGCCGAAAATTCGTTCGCGCCGTATTCCCGTGAAACAGCGTATAGCGTTTGGCTTGTATCGACAAACAGATAATATCTTCCGCCATATTCGCGTATATCGAGCCTTGCGCTGTCCTTTGGAGCGGGCACGACGCTTTTGATTTCGGAAGGATCGTAAAGCTTTACGCCCTCACGCGAATAGAGCGAGCCGTTTTGCAAATAAAAGCGGTCGTTGGAGCCGAGCTTTATTGCTTCCAAAAGCGTTCCGTCGAGAAATCCCTGCTCGATAGTGTCGATCATTTTACCGAGCGTAAGAACGGTAATTTCATCGGTCATATCGACAAACGCATCGCCGCTGATTTTTGTCACGGGATAAACCTCGCCGTCGTCGGTAACGACGTAATCGGGAATAACGGAAGCGGCTTTTACAGTCGCCGTAGGCGAAGGAGAAGCGCCGTTGAGCATTTTATAATACTCCTCGACGTAGCCCATAAATTCGGTCCATAGGGTGCCCTCGTAAACGTATTTTCCGTTCTTTTCACGCAACCAGAGGGGGCAGTTCTTTTCGGTTACGTCGTAGTGCTGTATCACCGCATCGGTCGAAAGCCCGTAGCGTGTAAGAAGCTCGGCAACAAGCACGGCTGTATTGCGGAGCGATTTTTTAAAACGGTTTTCAACCCAATTTTCGTATGCGCTTCCGCTGAATACAAATGCACCCGAGGAGCGCTTCGGCGCGCCGTTTGTGCAGATTTCTATTCCGATACTGCAATAATTGTGGCTCGAGCCTGCGTGCCAGCCGACAATCGAATCGGCAAGCGAATGATAAATTTTGTTATCGTCAACCGTGTAGTGCCAGCCCGTTTCTTCCTCGGTGACGTGCATACGGTGATTGTAGCGTTCGGCATCGGTATCCTCTTCGGTGGTGCCGGTATTGTGTATGACTATGTATTGTATATTATTCGGAACGCCCGAATAGTTAGGTCTTCCCTCTTCGATAAAATCCGCGATAACCTTTACCTCGTTACCGCTTCCCTTGCCCAAGGTATAGGTAATACCGTCCTTGTTAAAGCTCTGCGTGCTCGGCTTCACCGCAGTTTCGTTCGCGGCTTGATTTTCGGCAGAAATCACCTCGGCGGAATTTCCGACGATGCGGTATACAAGTCCGTCGGCATCGGTAAGCCGTTCCTTGTTTCCGCTGTTGATATGCGTGATTTTACCCTTTGCCGCTGCACCGACCTCGTTAAGCCAGAGCGCGCCTTGTGCGGTGCAATCGATTACAGCGCGGTAATATCTGCAGCTTATTCCTTTTTCTGTTATTAACGAATACACGGCGGCGGAATTATCGACCGAAATATCGGTCATTGTCGTCGGTTCGCCGATATATGTAAATTCTTCGCCGTCCTCGGATACGTAAAAGCGTATACGCGCAGGCATTTCGGCACCGAGCGCCGTGCTTCTGAACGCACGCAGATAAAAGCGCACTACGTCCTTCGCACAAAAGCCTATATCGACAGTAACGGTCGCGCGGTAATCGGTTTTACCATCTTTGCTTCCGATCATTACCCAGCCTTCTGTTTTTTCGCGCTCGCTCTTCGGCTTCGCGTTGGTATAAATTCTGTCGGTAAGCATTTTGCCGTCGTCCCTGCCGTTATCGAGATATACGGCGTCGCGGAGCGATACTTTATAGCTTCCGTATGCATATACGGCGGCAAGCAATTCTTCGGAATAGCCCGCAGTTACGGTTTCGCCGTTCGTGCCTGCGCCGTTTTTCGCGGAAACAAGCCCGACCGTGCCGAAAAGCACAGCCGCCGCGGTAATAAGCGCTATTAAACGTATTAAGTGTAAACGCACCGTGTTTTTCTTCATTCTGCTCTTCCAATCCGACATTTTTTCACATATTATTACCAATTATATAACAAAATAGTCACAAATTCAAGTGGGATAACCACTTTACAAAATATTCCCTGCGTGATATAATGGATTATCTTGAATTCGGAGGAGCTTTATGAACGATAACCGTCAGGATAAAAAACAAAACGAAACCGTAACAAGACGGACGGTTGTTATATTTGCGGTATGTATTGCGGCAATTCTGTTTATAACGCAGATCGAAGCGGTAACCAATCTCGCAGGCTGGCTCGCATCTATTCTTTCACCCGTTATTATGGGCGTTATTTTCGCATATATCATAAACCCGATTTGCGGGATATTCGAACGGCTTTTCCTTCGTATGTTCGGTAAATGTAAAAAAATGCGTAATTCTTCTAAAAAGAGAATAGCGCGCGGGCTCGGCGTAATCCTTTCGATAGTCTTTCTTATCGCCGTTATCGCGCTTTTGCTGTTTCTTATTATCCCCGAATTTCTCGAAAGCGTTCAAAAATTCGTTGCTATCGCACCGTCGCTTATCGAAAAGGGCGGCGATTGGCTCGTTCGCAACGTCGATACGGGCGGCTCGTTCGGCGAGCATTTCGGCGAATCCATCGATACGCTGGTATCGAATCTTGTCAGCTGGTTCGGCGGTGAATTCGCAAGCCTTATCGGCGGTATAGTCGAAGGCGCGGTTTCAATCGTTTCCTTCCTTGTTAATTTCTTGATCTCTCTCGTTATCTGTGTTTACGCGCTTTTGGAAAAGCAGAAGTTTTTAGCACAGTTCAAAAAGCTGATCTTTGCTCTCTTCCGCCCCGAACGCGCAAACGATATTCTCGACGTTGCACGCTACGGCAACAGCACCTTCGGTAAGTTTATTTCGGGCAAGCTTATTACATCGACCATTGTCGGAATAGTTACCTTTGTATTTATGACGGTTATGGGAATGCAGTACGCTCTGCTTTCGGCTTGCATTATTGCCCTTACGAACGTTATCCCCTTCTTCGGACCGTTTATCGGCGGTATCCCGACGGCATTCTTCGTTTTGCTTACCGACGTAAGACACGGTGTAATTTATATCGTTTTCCTTGTTGTTTTGCAACAGCTGGAGGGCAACGTTATCGAGCCTATGATTATGGAGGACAAAACCGGCGTTTCGAAATTCTGGGTTACGGTTGCACTTCTCTTCTTCGGCGGCGTGTTCGGACTTGCGGGTATGATATTCTCGGTTCCGCTTGTTGCAGTGTTGTTCTACGTTATCAAAATATGCGTCGAGCGCAGTCTTAAAAAGAAGTCTCTTCCCATTCCGAGCGAAGAATATCTGAAGGTCGGCTCGGTCGATCCCGAAACAAACGAAATCAAGCCCATTCCCGAAAAGCTCCCGCGCAAAAAGCTGCGCGATACCATTACGGAATGGCGCGCACGCATACGCCGCAACGACGAAAACGAAAAGGATTAACAACGATGAAAAAGCAAATAACAGTCTTTCTGCTGATCGCATTGATTTCGCTCTGCTTTACCGTCAACGCACTTGCCGAATCGCCCGAAGCATCGCTTTCGGACGAAGGCCGCACGGCTATGATAATTATTGCCGCCGTGCTTGCGACAGCCGCGGTGATTTCGGTGTTGCTGGTTAACAGAAGAACCAAAAAATACAGACAGATGTTAAAAAAGAAAAAGAAAAAATAA
>JAZTXJ010000042.1:0-27474 GCA_045636285.1 Eubacteriales bacterium | reverse complement strand
GGTTCTTCTTCTGGTACATATATATGAAGGGTGTTTTTCCGACACTTTTCCTTTTCCCCGCAACGATATTCTGCATTCTCCTTGCCCGCCGTAAATGGTTTCTCGCACATTCCGCGGGTATCGAGCCTCTGCCGAAAAAGCGCGCTCACGAGCTCTATCTCACCGCAACCGCGCTTTCCTATAATCTTTCGGTGGTCGGTCTGATCTTCCTTGTCGGTATGTTCAAAATGACCGTCGGACCCGTTTGGGGAATATTTTCCTATTTCATTTTGGGCTTTATCGCGCTCGCGCTTGCCTATACCGTTTTTATGTTCTTCTATTGGCGCGTGCGTGCAATAAAGGTTCAGCGCAGACTGTTTAAAAAGCTTCGCGCCGTAAGCCGCGCAAACGGATTAAGGTTCAAGGAACCGAAGGGAATATACTCCGCACTCCTTCGCCAAAAGCCTCTCAGCTTCACGCTTGAAAGCAGAAGCCAGAGCTTCAACGTTTTGCTCGTCCCCACGCTTTTGCGTAAAACACCGCTTTATTTCCTCGGCAACGGCGTAATACAGCGTGTCCGCAGGTTCTATTTCTTTAAAATAGAAATGCTCCAAACAAGCAAATTTATCGAATATAAGCTCCCGCCCGAAAAAGAGAATACACAGAATATAATCCTGCTTTCTCCTATCCCGCGGCAGTTCTTTATCGGCAACGTCGGCAATTCAGCCGAGGGCGATAATTCCTCGATCGTCGATAACGCGCTTGTATATAGCGGCAGTGCGTTCTGTAACTATATCGAACGCGTTTGCTATCAACCCAAATAATAAAAATGCACCCATCAGGGAGACACTTCGTAAAGAAGCGCTCTCCCTGCTTTCTTTTTATATAAAAAATGACACTTTCGGTTTGAAAGTGTCATAGTGGGTTACATACTTTTGAAATACCCATCTCAAAATAAGAATAATAAGTGATATTATGAGACAGGTCTCACAGCGATATTTTGCCTATTGGCAAAGTGATATAAAAGCCGCCGGCTTTTGTGATATTATATTCGCCACAAAACTCGGCGAAGCCGAATATCACACGGCGTAAGCCGTATATCACTGCGAAGCAATATCACTCGCCGCAGGCGAATATAACTGCGGCACCCGTCCTTAAGAAGGGTGCCGCTGCGGGGTGCTTTTTTGTTTGTTATTCGTCGTAAGTATAATAAAGCGTTAGCGGGATATAAGCGGTGGGGGAATCCAAATCCGTTTCGAGCGAGCTGTAAAGCAAAACGTAAACGTAGTATTGAACCGCGTAAGCATCGATTTTATCGAGATATACGTATTGCGTCACAATATGTCTGAACGATACCCGTTCAAAGCCTTCAACGTCCTTTAAATAAGGCATAAGGCTGTCGTATAGGTTGTGATAAAGCAACGCATCGGGATTCGCGGGTGCTTTGTCGGTGTAGGGGCTGGAAGAAATGGAAAGATTGATAAGGTCGCCGCCGGGGCATAATTCCATCGATATTTCTTCGGTCAATATTCCGTTGTGCTGTTTTGTAAATCGCAGGGAATATACGGTTACGAGAAGGTCATCGATGTAATATTCATCCCAATAAACGTGTGATTGATAATCGTCCCGATCGAAGCCGATACGGTACCTTTCGAGGAAGTCTAACGCGATTTCAAGAGCTTCGTTTTCGCTTTCGATCGGCTTGCATTGATTGTGATCGATATTTGATTCAAAGAAATCCAATACCGTACCGCTTTCAAGGTCGACGCGAACCGTTGTTTTCCCGTTTTTACGGTTGGTGAAGGTATAGTCGGCATAGGATTTTTCGGGGTTGTTTAACGAGGTGTATATCTGTTCGAACTTAAGGTTAAAGCTTTTTCCGTTGATTTCGAAATCAAGAAATTCGTTCTTCGGCTTTTTAACAAAATCCTTGTAATAGGGATTGTCGTCAAACTGCAGATCTTCGTTCGGAATGGTGTGATTTTCGAAAAGCTCAGCGCGTGAGGTGAGCGAGGACGAATAGCCGCTCCCGTGCTCAAATCGGAATTCAACGCCGTCTTCTTTGGTAATGCGCGCAATCGGCAGGCTTAAATCCTCGTGCTTTACCTCGCTCAAGCCGCCGTCGGCGGTTACGGTTCTGTAATCTATATCGTATCGCAGAGAATAATAGTTGCTCACAAGGTCATAAACCAATCTGCCGCGGCTTATTTTTGCGTCGATAAGCTTCTTTTCTCCGAGCTTGTCGAGCGCAAAAAGCAAAAGCGTTTCGTCGTCAAATGCGGGGATTTCAATATCCGCGGTAAAGGGGATAAGATCAAACTTCCACAGTAGGTTCGTAGTGTATTGGGCTTTGAGCGTGCTTACGGTAAAGCCGTTGATTCTGTATTCGTATTCCAAGCTGCAGAACGTCTCGTCATCCTGCTTGGCTTTGCAAAGGGTATATTTGCTAAAATCTATTTCGGGGAAGTTATTTTTCATAAATTCCGAAAGAAGATTTTCGGCTTGCGTAGGGTCGATCAATGCATCGGGGTTGTGCTTAAGATTAGAGTAGGAAAAGCTTATAAGCTTTTCCAATTCCCTGTCGTATTTAATAGTAGGACCGTTCTTAACCGAGTAAAAATCACACAAACGGTCGGTACCCTCTATATAGAAGGTTCTGGAATAGACGTATTCGTCCTCTTTACCGTTAACGTTGGTGATTTTTGCGTCCGAAAGGCTCGGATCTTCGTATTGAAAATTGCCGTAAAAATCCACCTTGAAGTCGTATTCGTTTTCGGGCATGGGGTAGGGGAGCTCGTTTTCGTAATCCGAAAGCGGTATCGGCTCGCGCTTTTCGGAAAGCGCGGTGTAAAAGGTAATGGAGTCGAACGTGCTCGTGTTTTCGCTCCGCACCGAAGAACCCGCCTTGAAGCGCACGTAATAATCGCCGTATGCGTGGAGATAGATCAGCTCGGGATCGGCGCCTTCGATTTCGGAATATACGTAATTCACAGAGCCTTCTGCGTTGCTTTCCGCGGCTTTAATCATATATTTCGCAAAATCGCGGTAGCTTGCGGGCTCTATATCGTAAAGCGAATTCAATATATCGTCGCTCGGCATAGGGTAAGCCGAAAAGGCGCAAGCCGCATAAAGCCCGTTCACACAAACCTTAACCGAATGCACGGTAACACCGCGGAATTCCTTTTCCCAAACAAATTCAAAATAATCCTGCTCGGCTTTCTCGCTTGTAAGAGCGTAGTCCGAAAGCACGATGCCCTTGCCGTATTTTCCGTTAAGAACGGCGTTAATGTAATCCTCGGCGGCGGCTTTCGCTCTGTCAAGCTCGGGCTCGGCGGGAGTACGCTTGCCGTAAAGATAAGGCATTTGAAGCTCGCAAAGCTCGTTCGTGTCTTGCGTGTATTTTATCGTATAGGTCGTACCGTCGCCGTTTTCGCACAGCGCAGATGCGATAGGGGAAGCGTAATTTTCGCCCATAACCTCTTCAAAGCCCGAAATTGCCTTGTGGCTTTCGCCGTGCAGAGTAATTTCGCGCCCTTCTCCGTAACGCCTGCCGATGCTTTGAACCAACGCTTCGCTTGCGATTGCTTCAAGCCCGAGCGTTTTGCCCGAAGAACGCATAAGGGTTTTCAAGCGCATACCTTCAAAAAGCGGGGATTCGGTATATGCGCTCTTATCGCCTTCGCCGCACCCCGACAAAAGTAAGATTAACGGGGCAATAAGCAGAGCGGCAAGAATAAGCGCAATCGCCTTTTTCGAAAAAACGTTTCTTTTCATACTGTACCTCCGTATAATACTCTCTGATTATAGTATAACAGAAGTAAGCCGAATTTCAAGGGTAAATTATTATCAAAATGTTACCTGTTTGTAAATATACAGAGAGGGAAGCCCGCTTTCGCTTTTATTTCAACGCCTCTTTAAGCAGTAAAAGCGCCTTTTGCTCCCTGCGGGAAACGGTTACCTGCGTCATACCCAGCACCCGCCCCGCTTCGCTCTGCGTCATATTTTTAAAATAGCGCAAGAGTATTATCTGCCGTTCGGCTTCGGGCAGACTGTCTATTGCCTGCTTGAGCGCGATCCGTTCGTTTATTTCGGGCATAAGGTCAACTCCGAGCTTGTCCTCGAGCGTGTATTCGTCGCCGATCTGCTCGTAAAGCGAAACCGTCGCGCTCGAAGCGCTCAACGCCTCTGCCGTTTCCTCCTCGGAAAGTCCGCACATCGCCGCAAGCGACGAAATATTCGGCTCGGCACCGTTTTCGGAAATATATTTTTCCCGCGCGGACATAATCAGCGCGCCCTTGCGCTTTAGCTCGCGTGATATTTTTATTTCGCCGTCATCGCGCAGAAACCGCTTTATTTCGCCGATAATAAGCGGTACCGCATAGGTCGAAAAGGCGCACCCGCGCGTAAGGTCGAAGTTCCTTATCGCCTTTATCATTCCGATATGCCCGATCTGGCAAAGGTCCTCGTAATCGACACCACGCCCCGTAAAGCGCAGAGCGATCGACCGCACGAGCCCCGTGTTGCTGTGAACGAGCTGTGTCAGTGCCTCGCTGTCGCCGTCCTTCGCCCTTTCAATAAGTAATCCCGTGCCCTCGTTCACCTGCCGCAAAGCCTCTTTTCAAGCGTAACGGTCGTCCCCTTGCCGATAACCGAGCTTACCTTTATTTTGTCGGAAAACGAGCTCATAACCGTAAAGCCCATACCGCTTCGCTCGCCGTCGGTGTCGGTGGTGAATAACGGCTGCATCGCCGCCTCTATATCGGGTATACCGCACCCGCGGTCCTTAATGCGTATTATCAGACGGTTGCCCTCGGTTAATTTGCAATATATGTAAATCGGGCAGGAATTTCTGTCCGAAAACCCCGCGTATCCGTGTACTATCGAATTTGTCACCGCCTCGCTGACAACCGTTTTAATATCCGCGATAACCGCAATACTCGGGTCTGCCTGCGCCGCAAAGCAGGCTACCGCCGTGCGCGCAAAGGCTTCGTTAACGCTTTTGGCGCAAAATTCAAGCTTCATTGTGTTTGTCGTCTTGTCTGCCATTTAATCAGAGCTCCTCTCTATTTTTATAATCTTGTCCATCCCCGCGATTTCGAGCATCCTTTCCGCCGCGGGCGAGGGGTTTTTCACCGTAAGGGTACAGCCCGCCGCGTTGCACCGCCGCAACCGCCCCATAACCAAGCCCAAGCCCGAGGAATCGCAAAAGCTCACGCTCGAAAGGTCCAGATAAAACCATATCGGCCGCTCGGCTTCTATAATCGCATCGAGCGCTTCACGCGCGGTCTTGGCGTTGTGGTGGTCGATTTCGCCTATAATAAAGGCGGTGCAGGCTTCGCCCTGCTTTTCACATCTTATTTCCATTCAAACACTCCCTTTTTCGCTGTTTCTGCTTCTATATTCTAATCGTTTTGCCTGTCGGATTATGCCGTAACGCGCAAAAAACACAAAAAAATCAACCAAGAGATTAAAAAGTTTCAACTTAAGGTTGACAAATTTGTGCTAATTCATTGACATAACGAAGCTTTTGGTATAGAATATACTAAACTATACTTTATAAGAGGTGTACTATGTTAAAAAGAATCAGCTGTATTCTTCTTTGCTTGCTTATGGTTGCTTGCTCTCTTGTTCTCGCATCCTGCAACGGTAACGAAGAAGAATCCAAAGCAGACGTTTCGGTTGATGCCGATACACAGGGCTTCCTCAACGAAGCGAAGAACTGGGGTGGCGAACAGGTAAATATTCTTACCTTCGCAAAGGAATCCTATACCTTCTCGGATTGCGAAATCGACCCCGAAAAGCTTATTGACGAACCCGTAAACGATGCTTTCTATGAAAGAAACGCAGTTATCGAAGAAAAGTACGGTATCGAAATCGTAGGCTGCTTCCCCGAACAGGGCGAAGACTATATCGATATGCTCCGTCAGGATATGGAAAGCGGTCTTAACGAATACGACGCTATCTGCGCCGCTATTACCTATACCGCTCCTCTCGCAACCGAAGGTCTTTTCTACGACATCGGCGAAATCAAGAACGGCTATATCCACACCGATAAAGAATGGTGGGACCAGCCCCTTATCCGCGACACCGCTATCAACGGCAAGATCTACTTCCTCAGCGGCGACGCTATCGTTGAAGACGATGAAGCTACCTGGGCAATCTTCTTCAATAAGGACCTTGTAAGCAAGTACGGTCTTGACGATCCTTATCAGATCGTTCGTGACGGCAACTGGACCTTCGACACCATGCACGAGCTTATCAAAAAGGTAGACCTCATGCACGGCTCGACCAAATCCTACGATCCGCAAGTCGGTGACCAGTGGGGTATGGTAGTTCAGTCCTACGACTTCCTTCTCTTCATGCAGGGCGCAGGTCAGACCCTCGTTGACAACACCGGCGAAACTCCCAAGTTCCGTATCGACGACGCCCGCAACATTCAGGTATTCACCAACTTCACCAACATGGTATACGACGAACAGAACGTCGGTATCGCAGACCGCCACGGTCACTGGGAACAGATGTATAAGAACGAAGGCCAGATCTTCGAAAACGGCAACGCACTCTTTATGCCCAACGCGATCTCTATCGTAAACGGCGAAGGTCTTCGTAACGCAGAAATCCACTACGGCTTGCTCCCCATGCCCAAAGCAGACGAGCTTCAGGAAAACTACACCACCTCGGTTAACGTTTACCGCTATCCCATCTTCGCTATTCCCACCAGCAACGTAAATAAGCTCGACGTAACCTGCTACGCTCTCGAAGCAATGGCATACTACGGAAGCCAGCTCGTAACCGAAGAATACTACGACAGAACCCTTACCTATAAGCGCTTCCAGGACGATGACTCGCGTGAAATGCTCGACCTCATCTTCCGTAACAGAACATACGACCTCGGCACCATCTTCAACTTCCACAACGGTGCAGGCGACGGCTCGCTCTACTTCTACACCAAGCTTATCGGTCAGCTTTCTACCGACATCGTTTCTACCTACGAAGCACAGAGAGATAACTACAACGCAGGTCTTCAGGACTTCATCGAACAGTGCTATTCGTAATATAATTAACGAATAAAATAAAATCACCGCAGCTAATCTGCGGTGATTTTTTTCTTACTTATTTCCGAGTACGTCCGCCCAGCGCTCGCAATAAAGCGAATAATAAGAAATCGATTTTTCCTTACGCATTCTGCGGAAATAGGGAAGATTTGCCCAAATAAACGAGGGCAGACCGATAACCAATAAATATAAAGGTCCCAGAATGAGCGATTGAAGCGTGTGTCCGTATTCGTGCGATATAAGTCGGGCTTCGGCGTTCGGCTTAACGAATACGAAAAGACCAAGTGATATTCCGCCGCCCTGCTCCCATTCCGTGAAAACCGCGCCTCTGTGTACGTAATGCCTGCGCTTTATATTTTTCAAAAACAGCAAAAAGCCGAGCACCGTTTGCAAAATCCCCCAGCTTAACTGTAAAGCCCAATAAAAAATAACCATTGATTTCACCTCGAAGCGATTATATCACTAATTTCGCGCCTTTGCAATATTGACAAAGCCAAAACAAAGTTATAAAATAAAGCAAATCGGTTGTGAGGTACGGTATGACAGCGTTTTGGTGCATTTTCGGAATAATCGCGTTTATCGCGCTTATCCTGCTCGGCGTTTCGTTCGGCGTGTTTTTGTACGTTTTCTATTTCAAAAGGCGTAAGAGCATAAACGAAAGCGAATACGATATTCCCGTCGGCGATATTTACGACGTTTTCAGCGACGATATGATAAATTGGGTAAAGCAGGCGCGCACCCTCCCGCACGAAAATTTCGAAATCAAATCCTACGACGGCTTAACCCTGCGCGGAAAATACTATGAATATAAAAAGGGCGCACCGATGGAAATACTCTTCCACGGCTACAAGGGCAATTCCGAAAGGGATATGAGCGGCGGTATCGAGCGTTGCTTCAAACTGGGCAGAAACGCGTTGCTCGTCGACCAGCGCGCCGCGGGCAGAAGCGAGGGCAGAGTCTGCACCTTTGGTATAAAGGAACGCTTGGACTGCGTTAAATGGGTTGAATTTGCGGTAGAGCACTTCGGTGCCGACGTAAAAATCGGCATAACGGGCATTTCTATGGGCGCGTCCACTGTGCTTATGGCGGCGGCGGAAAAGCTCCCCGAAAACGTTAAATTCGTGCTTGCCGATTGCGGCTTTTCTTCGGGCAGGGAAATAATTTTTAAGGTTATGTCCGAAATGGGCTTGCCCGTAAAGCTCGCTTACCCGTTTGTAAGAATAGGCGCGCTTGTGTTCGGCGGATTCGATTTAGAGCAAACCTCGCCTATCGAAGCGGTAACGAAAACAAAGCTCCCGATAATTTTCGTCCACGGCGATACCGATGCGTTCGTCCCCTTTTCGATGAGCGAAAGAATGTATGAAGCCTGCTCCAACGAAAAGAAAAGGCTTATTAAAATCAAGGGTGCGGGACACGGCTTGGCGTACCCCGTCGGCAGAGAAGGATATATCAAAGAACTGCGCGCCTTCGATAACGATTTCGAAATCGGCTGTGTCATTGAAACAGATAAATAATAAAAAATGCAACGTCGCTTTAACAAAAGAAACGTTGCATTTTAATTTGTGTTTTAAAATCCAAAAACCGTAAAACCGCAAAGCTATTCCGCGATTCTCGTATAAACGGTAACTTCGCCGTGGGATTCGGTAATGGTGAGCTCGTCGCCGCTTATGCTGTAATCGGCTTCCTTGTAAATGTCGGTCGAAATACCCAAAACCGAAGCGGTAACGGTGAGCTTGCCGTTTTCGATCTTCCAGATAATATCCTGCTCGATACCGAGTCTTTTAAAGGTGCCGACGTTGCCTTCCTTGAGCACGAGCTCCTTCGTGATAATATCCTCGGTTGTTTTCCAGCTGCCCTCAAGCCTTGCCGAGCAGGAAACGAGCATTGCCGAAAAAATAACGAGAACAAGAATCAAAGCCAAAGCCTTTTTCATAACGAGCTCCTTTTATAAATCAAGCATATAAGCCGCAAGCAGCTTTAAGGTGTTGTTAATGCCGTCGATATGCGTTCTTTCCATACCGTGACTGCAATAAACCGCCATACCGAACGCCGCGGCACGCAGATTGTTACCCGCACGCATAGCCGCGTTTGCATCGGTGCCATAACGGTAAAAAATATCCACCGCGTAATCACAGCCGACCTTTTCGGCAAGGTTAATAAGCCTTGTCGTAAGCTCGTAATCATAAGGCGCGGTCGCGTCCTTTGCACAAATGCTTACCGAATATTCGTTGCCCTCATAGCCGGGACCGATAAGACCGATGTCAAGCGCGACGTATTCCGAAACGCCTTTAGGCACGTAGGTTCCGCCCAACCCGATTTCTTCGCCGTAGGGGAAGGCGAATATAGTTCTGTATTTCGGCTTAATGCCGTTTTCCTTAAAGTGCTTTATGACCGTAAAGCAGCAGGCAATAGCCGCCTTGTCGTCGATAAAGCGGGATTTGATAAAGCCGTTTTCGGTATAGCTCAACCGCGGCTCGACCGATATAAAATCGCCGTTGCGAATACCGAGCGCGCGTACCTGCTCTCTGCTTTCGATTTTTTCATCGAGAATAATAAACACCGTGTTTTCGTTGCGTTCGAGCGTGCGTGCATCGTCAAAAACGTGAACCGAATGTGACTGACAGGCAAAAAGACCTGTGTATTCGCGTCCGTCGCGGGTGTGAACGGTAACCGTTTCGCCCTCTAAATTTGCATAGTTTACGCCGCCTAATTGGCGAACGCGTATTTTGCCGTCGGCATCGACGGTGCGTACGACCATACCCAGCGTGTCTGCGTGCGCGCCGATAACGACGGTTTTCGAATTGTCCTCGCCATCGAGCGTAATATAAGCGGTGCTCTTGTTGTCGTAAGTAATCGCTTCGCCGAGCAGGCTTGCGTATTTTTCCAAAACGGGATTAAGCTTCACGTAATATCCGACAGGGCTGGGCACCGCGATAATATCCGCAAAGCAATCTCTGAAGAACCTTTCGTCAAACGTAAAATTCATAAAATCACTTCCTAAAATAGCTTATAATCTATTTTATCACCAAAATGCGTTTCTTTCAACAGAAATCTCTTGTTTTAAAGAAAAAAGTGTGCTAAAATTAGTCGAATTAAAAATAAAAGTGGTCTGAATATGCTTATAATCCTGAAACAGCTTTCGGTTTTGTATATTTTTCTGCTTCTCGGCTATCTGTTCGGGAAAAGAAAAAGCGAAATAAATAACCATACGGGAATCCTTTCCTTCCTGCTCGTCAATCTGTTTTTGCCCTCGAAGGTTTTCAATACCTTTGCGAAAAACTTTACGGTAAGCTATATTACCCAAAACGGCAAAACGGTAATAGCCTCGGTTACGCTTCTGCTCTTTCTCGTTTTCTTTTCCTTGCTTGTCGCAAGGCTCTTAACAAAGGAAAAATACGAGCAAAAGGTTTACCGCTATTCCTTAACCCTTTCGAACTACGCCTATATGGGCTACGCGCTGTGCGAAAGCCTTTTCGGCGAAAGCGGTCTTACCGACCTTATTCTTTTCTGTATCCCGTTTGCGATATATACCTATACCTTCGGCTATGCGATGCTCACCAATCAGGGCAAATCGCTTAAAAAGCTAATTAATCCGCTGAATATCGCAATAGTGCTCGGCATAACCGTCGGTTTAAGCGGAATAAAGCTTCCCGAATTTATGTTTTCGGTTATCTCATCGTCGTCCGCCTGCGTCGCACCGATAAGTATGCTCTTAACCGGATTGACCCTCTCGGCGTTCACGGCGCGCTCTATGTTCGCGAACGCAAAAGCCTATATCCTTGTCGCAGTAAGACTGTTAATCGTTCCTGCGCTCGTTTTCGGCGCTTGTAAGCTGTTCTCGCTTCAAGAAATAATCGTACCCGCGGTGCTTATGGCTTGTATGCCCTGCGGGCTGAATACGATCGTCTTTCCCAAGCTTGTAAATAAGGATTGCACGCTCGGCGCAAGGCTTGCAATGCTTTCGCATCTCTTTTCGGTAATAACTATCCCGCTTTGGCTATCACTCATAAAATAGGAGCATTATTATGAATTCTATCCCAAAAACTTTAAAGGTTTTATTTGTTGGTAACAGCTTTTCGGTCGATACGGCACAGCACCTGCCCGAAATCGCAAAATCGCTCGGAGTGGTAAATATCCATATCGGCGTGCTCTATATCGGCGGCTGCTCGACAAGACTGCACTATGCGAATATCACCGAATCCGCAAAAAAATACGATTACTACGAAAGCTTCGCCCAAAACGGCGAATGGAGCTGTAAACAAGGCGTAAGCAGTAACGAAGCGATAGAAAGCGATTCTTGGGATATTATCGCGCTTCAGCACGGCACTATCGACGGAAGCCGCAATACCGATATTCAGTATTACGATAAGCTTGCACCCCTTGTGGCGAAGATCGCCTCTCTTGCGCCCAACGCGAAGATTTATTTCAATATGCATTGGGTAGGGGAACCCCACCATTCCCACCCCGAAATCCGCTCGTTCGAAGGCGATACGGCGAGAATGTACGAAATTATAACCGATATTGTGCAAAACCACGTTTCGAAGATCGAAATGCTTCACGGTATCACCTATGCGGGTACCGCAATACAAAACGCGCGTACCTCGCGTATCGAAACGCTTAACCGCGACGGCTATCACCTCTCGCTCGGTGTCGGCAGATATATCGCCGCCCTTGCCTTCTTTGCCTGCGTCACTGGTGCAGAAGTTCAAGGCATCGAATGGAGCTACCCCGATATGACCGAATACGAAAAGCAGGTTGCGATCGAATCGGTAATCAACGCACTCAAAACACCCTATTCTGTAACTAAATCAAAGATATGAAAAGAACAAAGCTTGCCTGCTATGCGACGAATTTATCGATGGCGGCGGTTGTTTATATCTCGCCGATGCTGTTTATCACCTTCCATACGCTCTATGGAATAAGCTATACCAAGCTCGGCTTGCTCGTCACCGTTTTCTTCTTCGCACAGCTTATAATCGACCTCGTATTCTCGTTTCTTTCGCATAAATTCAATATAAAGCTCGTCGTAAAGGCAACCCCGCTTATCGCCGTGGCTGGACTTTTGCTCTATGCGCTTTCGCCGAATATCTTCCCGAATAACGTCTATCTCGGCTTGCTCTTGGGTACGCTCGTCTTTTCGGCTTCCTGCGGCTTTGCCGAGGTGCTTATAAGCCCCGTAATAGCCGCAATCCCTTCGGAACAGCCCGAAAGGGAAATGTCGAAGCTGCATTCGGTCTATGCGTGGGGCACAGTCGGCGTGGTAATAATAAGCACGCTCTTTATTCTGCTTGTCGGCAGTGAAAATTGGCAGTACCTCGCACTGCTCTTTATGCTGTTTCCGATAATCGCGTTTATGCTCTTCTCGAAAGCCGAAATTCCGCCTATGGAAACACACGAAAAGCTTTCGGGCGTTTTGAATCAGCTAAAGGATAAAAAGCTCTGGCTCTGCGTTTTCGCTATCTTCCTCGGCGGCGCTTCGGAATGTACTATGGCGCAATGGAGCTCGGGCTATCTCGAACGCGCGCTCGGTATCGAAAAGCTCTGGGGCGATATATTCGGCGTTGCCGCGTTCGGCTTAATGCTCGCCGTCGGCAGAAGCCTCTATGCCAAATTCGGCAGAAATATTACGAACGTGCTCCTCTTCGGCGCGGTCGGCGCGGCTGTCTGCTATCTCGTCGCGGCGTTTTCGACAATTTCTGTCGTCGGTCTTGTCGCCTGCGCGCTTACGGGTATCTGCACCTCGATGCTCTGGCCCGGCTCGCTTGTTGTCGCGCAGGAATATTTCCCGAAAGCAGGCGTGTTTATATTCGCAATAATGGCGGCGGGCGGCGATAGCGGCGGCTCGCTCGGACCTCAGCTTGTCGGCGTGATAACCGATACCGTTTCGGCGTCCCCCGCGTTCCAATCGCTTGCCGAAACGCTCATGATTTCTGCCGAACAGCTCGGTATGAAGCTCGGTATGCTCGTCGGCGCACTCTTCCCGATAATCGCCGTATTCGTTTTTTGGTTTATTAAAAGAGATATTGCTCACAAGAGAGAGGATTTTTAAAAAATCCCCTCTCTTTCGCTTTCTCCGAACAAAACGGGCGCTATTGACTTTTCAAAAAATTGCGTGTATAATAAAAACGGTATTGAAAGCTTGATTTAAAACAGAAAAGGAGATTTATTATGAAAAAAACGGTTACGGTTTTGCTATCTGTCTGTGTTGTAATATCGCTTTTTGTTACAAGTGCTTCTGCCTTTTCCTCGCCCGAAAATGAATATCCCGTAATAGATTTCGAGGTTATACCTATCAGCTATACGGGCGAAATCAATCCCGCGGAATATTACGGTATAGGCACAAAGCCTATCTATATCCAATATCCCGAAGAGCTCTACGATCTGCAAAATCAGGGTATTTCCGGCACCGAGTTCGATAGATACTGCGGAAATTTCAATGTAGAATTTATGGCGGCTATAAACCTATACGACCTGATCGTTTTTCCTGTGTTCGCGCCTCAAACACCTACCGAATATTTCCTTGAATATTACAAAATAACCGAAAATAACGGTGAAACAACACTCACGCTCTACCTCGAATACGACCCGAGCGGCACAGGCGATGCGATCGACACCTCGCTCTTGGCAGTTAAGGTCGAACAATTCGCGGCTTATGAAGCGGATAAAATCGAGCTTGTTGTAAATAAAATCGGCATTTCGCCCGAAATTATAATCAAAGGCGACGTAAACAGCAACGGTAAAGTCGATCAGTACGATTATATCCTTGCCTCGCGCAGCTATTTCGGCACTTTCGAGCTTAATTCCGCTCAATTCGAGCGCGCCGACATCGACGGTAACGGAGTTATCAATCAATACGACTATATCCTTATCGCGCGTATCTTTTTCGGTACCTATTCAGTCCCCGCACAATAAGTTTGAATATAAAAAAGTCTGCAATACGCAGACTTTTTTGTTTATATATAATTTTAAAAAGTTTTGAGGGTTATAGGGAACTTTTTCAAAAGTTCCCTAAAAAACCTAAAAACACCCAAAAACTACTTGTCCAAATCGTCAAGCTCGGAAACGGGGGAATACATAATACCGAAATGGAATTCGGTGCCCTTTTCGCATTCTGCCGCGATGCGCTGTTGGAGCGACGAGCCCTTGCGGATAAACATAATGTCGCCGTCAAAGGTGCCGATAACGGGCAAAATGTGAAGCTTGCTGTTCACGCGGAGAATATTGCTGTCCGCGCCCATAACCTTCGAAAGCTGGGGCGAAAGTATCCACGAATAGCAGGCGAACGCCTTCGTTTTGTGGTCGGGATAATATTCGGCGTAAAATTCAAGCGCTTGGGTGAAGGCTTCCTTGAACTTTTCGGGGGTGTATTCCACCTTCGAGGGAATGTGAATGTCTATCGTGTGGTCGCCGCCGCGCAGAAAATCGTGCCATTCGGACTTTTTGAATTCGGTGGGCGCGGTGTCTACAACGCCGTTCTTCGAAATAACGTGAGCGACGTACTTTTCGTCGTCCTCGTAAAAGCTTGTCTTGCCGACAGACTTTTCTTCGCAATTAACAAGCTCGCCTTCCTTGCCGATAAAGAATTCACCGCCCGCAAGCGAAATGTATTCCTTACCGTTCGTGATAACGGGGAAGTCGCCCGTGAACTCGCTCGGCACGAATTTAAGAATACCGAACATAAACATACAACCGCCCGAGCCGAGCATATTCCAATGCCATTCGGTAATGCCCCAATAGCCGTTTACGTTGTAGCAGTTCTGGGTGTATGCGCGGAAGGAGTTCATATTTTCCTCGTTCAAGTCCTTCGGCGGCTTTTTGTTGATAAGCGTGTTTGCGAGCATCGTTGCGACAAGCACCCAGCCGACCTGCTCCTTGTGTAAGCCCTCAACGCTGAAATGGTCGGTCTGATAAATATAGTTAAGCCACGGTGCGCGCTTGTAAACGGTAAGCTCGGCAAGAAATGCGGCACAGATATGCGCGTCGTCGCTTGCGTTTACCGCTTCGGTACAGCGCACGAGCTCGGCTTTCGCTTCATCGCAAAGCTTTGCTTCCTCTGCAACGAAAATCGCGTTTTCGGTCGATAATACGGGCTTGCTTCTGTCGTATTCGCTAATAAATTCATCGAAATAATTAACCGCATAAGCGGGAAGCTCGAAATTGTACTTCGCTTTAAGCTCTGTAAAGGTCATAATTATTCTCCTATAATATATCTGTTTATGTTGCCGGTAATGCCCTGCGCGCTGACGTATTGTATAAGCCCGCTTGCGACCTCGCTGACGTTCGGGTAATGCAAATGCCCCGCAAGAACTGCGATAAAACGGTTCGCGTTCTGCTTTATAAGCTCGATAAATTCGTTGTTTTCCTCGGGACAGCCTTTATAGTTAAGCTGGAAATAAACGCCGCTGTTCATAAGGCGTTCGTAGTTGCCCTCTGTCATTATCGGAACGTGCATCGCAAGCAATATCGGCTTTTCGCCCTTAATAAGCTCGGTTAAAGTGTTTATAATACTGCGGCTGATATTTCTTTTGGAATCGTCAATGCCGATAATAACCATATCGTCAAGCTCGATTAGCTGTATTTCGTTCTTCATACAGGAAACCGCGTGCCCGCAGGGGATTTCGTCTGCGTTTTCGTGGTTGCCGCATACTGCGATATAAGGCTTTTCGTAGGCGCCCAGCGCCGCGTCGGCAATGCGTATGTTCGCACCGTTGATATAATCGAGCGTGTCGCCCGCTATGATCAATGCGTCGCCGTCGCTTGCGGCGTTCAAAAGATTGTTCAAATGCTCTGTCGCCGTCTGCTTGTGAAGCTCGCCGTAGCCTTCGCCGCTTACGTCGCAAAAGCCCTTGCGAACGTTTTCCCAAGCCGCTGTCGATTTTATCGCCTTTTCCTTTTCGGCTTCATCCGAAAGAGAATCGTATTCGGTTAAATGCGAATCCGAAAAATGATATATAACCTTCTTTTTAACGTTCTTGAACGGTATAAAATATTCGTGCAACTGAATTTTTTCCATAAAAGCACCTCCAATACGAAATAATTATAACACGACAATGAATATATCGCAAGTTTAAATTGACATTTCTTTGATTTTATGGCAAAATAAAGTAAATAAGTCAAAAGGAGCACAACAATGGTTCTCTACATAATCCGTCACGCAGACCCCGATTACGAAAATAATACGATAACCGAATTCGGCTGGGAGGAAGCGCACGCGCTTGCCGCTTGGCTGAAGGATAAACAGATCGATAAAATTTATACGTCCCCCCTCGGCAGAGCAATCGACACCGCACGCCCCACGCTCGAAGCAAAGGGTATGGAATACGAAATCCTTCCCTGGACGGCAGAAAGCATGGACTATATGGAATCCCACACGCTCAAGCCCGAACAGGAATGCTCGTACAGCTTCTCGGTGCAGAAGGGCGTTTATGATTTCAAGGATTTTATGACCACCGACCGTATGAAAACGGTAGAAAATATGATCGCCTGCTCGGACGAATTCCTTGCATCGCACGGCTATGAACGCAACGGCTTGTTCTATAATATCACCCGCAAGAACGAAGAGCATATCGCGGTGTTCTGCCACGGCGGCTTCGGCGGCGCGTGGATTTCCCACCTGCTCGGCACCGCACCCGGCGTAATGTACCCCGCTATCTCGCTCAATACCTCCAGCGTGACAACCTTCCGCTTCCGTAACGAAGAAAAGGGCTATACCCGTCCTCAGCTTTGCCGCTTGGGCGAAATCACCCATATCTATAACGCAGGACTCAGGGTTAATAACAGATAAAAAAAGACTCGGGAAAAAGAGAAGATTCGTTTAGGTAACGGGTCTTTTCTTTCATTTTGTCTGTTAAGTTAAAGCCGGCGTGATATTTTTATTTTGTGACGGATCCGAAGTAAAAGGGTACTCTATTAACGAGGGGAGGAGAGATTGGATATGAACGACGAAAAAATAATCGCGCTGTTTTTCGAGCGCGACGATGAAGCTATTCGCGAAACACAGGCAAAATACGGCAGACTTTGCTATTCTGTTGCTATGAATATACTCGGTATTCACGAGGATGCGGAAGAGTGCGTGAACGACGCCTACCTCGGCGTATGGAACTCCATTCCTCCCAAGCGTCCGAGCAGCTTTTCTGCCTTTTTGCTCAAAACGACCCGCAATCTCTCGCTTAAAAGGCTTCGCTTTCGCACCGCCGAAAAACGCGGCGGAGGACAGGCAACGCTTTCGCTCGATGAGCTTGCCGAATGTATTCCCGATGGGTTCGATATCGATAAAGAGCTCGAATCCCGCGAGCTTACGGAGCTTATCAACAGATTCTTGCGCGCCCTGCCGGAAACAGAACGAAGAATTTTTATCTGCCGTTATTGGTATTGCGATTCGGTTGCCGATATTTCGAAAAGCTTCGGCTTCGGCGAGAGCAAGGTGAAAATGACTTTAATGCGAACGCGTAACAAATTGCGTGACTTTTTATTGGAAAAGGAGGTACTCAAATGAAAAACACGGAACGTCTTCAGGAAGCATTCGGCGCGATAGACGACGAGCTTATACTCGATGCCAAAAAGCCAAGGAACAACAAACGCTTACTGCGTATAATTGCTCTTTCCGCGGCGTGCTTTATTATAGTTCTCTCAATCTTAACGCCCCTTATTATCGGAGAAACAGAATACCTGCCTTCCCGCTCAAGCGGAGAGTATATTCCGCCAGACGAGGATGATTACACCCCCAAATACGTCGAAAATCTTTGGAGCAGATCCGATTTTTCCGCTCTTTCTATCGTGTACGGAAGCAACAAGAGGCTTCGCCCTGTAAATAACACGGTTTCCGACGGCAATTTTACCTCCGAAACCGCTATTGAATCCGAGCAGATAAAGGTCAATCTCGATTCGACGATCAACGTCGAAAGCCTGCTCGCCGACAGATACGTGATTTACTATTCCGACATCGGTTATCCCATTATTTACGATATTAAAGAGGGCAAGGCGGTCGATCTTACCGAACGGATAATCGGTACAGAGCGTGCCGACGGCGAAGCGGTTTACAAAGCGGTTATGGAAAAAGCCGAGGAAGGCTATAAAGGCATTACCGCAACCCAAAACAACCGCGATATGATTCACACGATGGTTATGTCGTGGATGAGCACAGAGGTTTACGATGAATCCGCCTTTAAGCCCGACATCGATTTTTTAAAGGACCACGAGGTATACGGCCAGCTGTACGAGGTTTATATGCCTTTTCATCCCGAGGATCTCTATTATATTTTCTTCGATGCTATATGGGTGGCATATTGCGAAATCCCGCGTGACGATTACAATCAAAAGCCGTACAGCATAGCACCTGTCTGGATCGATTCCGAGCACGGACTTTCTATCGTGAAGATCTGTAATGTCAGCGGCTCTACGATAAAAACCGTGGTATACAATATCGTAGAAGACAAGGTGATCGAGGTACCTATGAATGATTGGATACTCTTCACCGACGGCTATGAAATCAATTTTTCGAGCGACGGAAGCTTTTTCACCATAACCAATCCGCGCGGGGGAATTAACGGCGCAAACATTCCCCACGAGCTTCAAAGCCGCTATTCCGAAAACGAGCACCGAACCGTCAGCGATTATAGAGGCGAAAATTATTCGGTAGTATATATCGATAATTATCAGTTCGTTGCGCTTACCGATTTCTACGGAACCGAGTCCTTCGGCTGCAGTAAGGCGTATATTTCCGAAAACGGAAGCGTAATTTACTATAAGCTTATGAACAGCGAATCGGCAGGTAAGAATTTTAACTGCGATAAGGAAATATGGTATAACCGCCTTGCCCGCTTTGATTCCGATAACGATTCATGGACCTTCTGCACGGTTGACGGCGAACGGGCAAATAAGGTAGTCCTTGACGGCAGATTCGTAAAGCTCGCCTGCAACGAAACCGTCGCGATAATGGAGCGAGAGGGCTTGTATTACGCATATCTCATAGAGAACGGCCGCGATATTACGAGCGATATCTTCGACGAAAAATACGGCCTGCTCGCTCACGAGCGCTTGATAGTTTATTACGAAAACAACGCCCTGCACAAAAAGGATATATTCAACGGCAAGTCCGAAAAAATCATCGATTGCGACAGCTATATCCTGAGCTCCGACGGCGCGTTTGCGTTCGTTTATAAAAACGGCGACAGCTTTGTTACCTGCATAAACGTTGCAACCGGCGAAAGCAGGCGTATTACTGTCGGCAACGAGCTTTTGAATCAGATTTTTGCGGATAAAAACGCGGTTTTCAAAATGAATTACAGCGAAAAGGAAAACACGCTTACGCTTTCCTTTTATAAATCCGATGAGGTTCAGCCCACCGAGGAAACCAAGGATTTCTATTCACTGATATCGGAAATCAATAACGATTCTCTGCAATTTTACGAAGCGTCCGAATGCGGCAAGGTTATCGAAAACATTCAAATCGACAAAGCCGTTCTCGAAGCAATCAGGCAGTATGCAATAGATTATAAGACGGTGGACTGGGGCCACGACCCGAGCGTTCTCTATCCCTTGGGCTTTACTCCGCAGGATAAGCACCAAGACGTCTTGCGTAAGCTGGGTGTTACCCCGCCCGACGACTATATCGATATGAACGGCACCTGCTTCGTTCTCTATAAGGACGAGGACGAAAGCATCGAATTCTTTATCGATAAATATATGCCGATATACGATCCACCCGAGGATTATTTCAATAACGGTCTTTGTATCATATATAAAAAAGACGGCAGGATATACGACCTTATTTAAAAGAAAAAAGAGCTATTGACTTTTCATCAATAGCTCTCAGTTTGCAGACAAAGTCTGCAAACTGAATCAGACTGAGAGAAATGAGGGTAGTTTTCGCGAAAAACGAGCGTAGGCTTACGATTGTAAGGCAGTCGAGTTTTTCGTGAAAGCCCTTGAAAATACAATAAATAATTAATACCTTATAAAAACAATAGTGTACTTCCGTTTTATATCGAAAGTACACTGTTTCTTTTCTGTTTTCTTTTCAAGGGCGTAAATACCCCATTTGTCTTCGGTCTGAGAGCTATTGACTTTTCATCAATAGCTCTTTTTGTTCGTTTTATCCGATTATTCGTCCCAAGTGATTTTAATGGTTTCAATCACGGGCTGTTTAGCCGCGGGGATAGTGCCGTTGCCGTCAACAGGCTGTGCTTCGGCGCAAACCTTATCTACAACGTCCATACCCTCGGTAACCCAACCGAAAGCGGCATACTGACCGTCAAGACCGGTGTAGTCCTGATGCATAATAAAGAACTGACTGCTTGCACTGTCGTATGCTTTAGCGCGAGCCATCGAAATAACGCCGCGCTTGTGCGAAAGGGTGTTCTGCCAGCCGTTAGCCGAAAATTCGCCGACAATGTTCTGTCCGGAACCGCCCGTGCCGTTGCCCTTGGGGTCGCCGCCCTGCATCATAAAGCCTTCTATAATGCGGTGGAAGGTGAGCCCGTCATAAAAACCGCTTACCGCGAGATTAACAAAGTTTTCAACGGTTTTGGGTGCCTGAACCGAGCTTAACGTTACCTTGATAGAGCCGTAATCCTCGATAATGATTTCGGCATAGTAGTTCTTGTTCTGGTCGTAAACAAAGTCCTCTTGCTTTTGTCCTTCTTCTTCACTGCACGCCGCAAGGCAGGAAACTGCCATAACCGCAAGCAGCAAAAGCGCAATAATTCTCTTCATCTTTTCCTCCGATGTTGTATTTTTTATCATTATACAACAAATTCCGCACTTTTGCAATATGGTTTTTTGAGTAGGGGAGTAGCGAGAGAGAAACTTTTAAAAAAGTTTCTCTCTCGCGCTCTCTCTTCAAAATTTTTAGTGCGTAAAAATTTTAAAGTGTATCATTTTTTCTTTAATATGATTAGTTTATTATGAAATAGGGATTTTTTAAGATAATTATTTCAAAATCGATATTTATCGATTTTGGATTAGAAGTTTTTGAGGAAAGAGCACGTGAGAGGAGCTTTTTTTAAAAAGTTCCTCTCTCGTTAAATTATTCACTTAAAACAGTATAATCAAGAACTGCGAAACGAGTACGACAGCGATAAGAGCGATCGGGTAGGTCGAAGCGTAAGCCGCCGCAACGTCCTCTGTGCCCGCGGTGCCGATAAGGGTACCGAGCGCGGGGGTAGAGGTCATACCGCCGGTAAGCGAGCCGAGGTTGTTAAGCAGGCTCAATTTAAGCACGTATTTCGCAAAGAGGTAACCGATTATCATAGGAACGATAGTCATAATTACGCCGTATACGAAATACATCGCATCGAAGTTTTCGACAAATTCTGCACCGCCGGGGATACCTGCGCCGACAAGGAAGAGCACAAGACCGAGCTCGCGGAAGAGCTTCAAGGTGCCCTGTGCGGGCATAATGTTTACTCTGCCAATGCGCGAAAAGTGACCGAGCGCAAGGCTAACAAGCAAGCAGCCGCCGGTTGTGGTAAGCGAAAAGCAGGTTCCGGAAAGTCCGTCGGAAGAAAGCGGAATTTTGATCTGACCGATAACGGTGCCGAGGATAGCCGCAAGCGAGAACGCCGCGATACCCATGTGGTCGATATCGAAAAGCTTGCCGGTGAAGGGCTTTTTAGCCTCTTCCTGCTTGATAACGAGCTTAGCGCGTTCTTCTTCCATATTCGCTTTGGTAAGCTTGGGAATAAGCTGTACGAAAAGTACAACGCCGATAACGCCGAAGATATAAGCGATACCGTGGCCGACCGAAACGAGTGCCTGATATTCCGAAGCAACGGTCGCCTTTGCCGCAGAGAATGCGGGGGTAGAGGTGAGCGAGCCCGAAAGAAGACCGACGATCATTGCCACAAAGCCGTCCTGCGATTCGATTGCACCGCCGTAGCCGACAACTTCGCCCATTGCGATACAGCCTGCCGCGGAAAGACCGCCTGCGAGAATGATAATAAGACCCAAAAGAACGTAGCTCTTGAAGTTTCTCTTCAAATTACCGAAGAACTTGGGACCTGCGATAAAGCCGACCGAGGTAACGAAGAGAACAAGACCAAGACTTTCGATAAGCGAAAGACCGCTGTTGAAGTCGTAGGGCTTGGAAGAACCTGCGAAAATAAGCGCGCCGTCGGTATTTACAGAGAAGCAGAGCGCACCGACGAGAAGCGCGATGATAAATACGCCCGCGTCGCCGAGGGATATGCCCTTGACAGTGATTCTGCCAAGAGCGTAGCCCGCCATTAAAACTGCAAATACAACGAAAATAAGGGTGGAAATATTGCTGATGGAGATAACTCCTCCGAATAAAGTCATTGTGAAACGCCCTCCGTATTAACCGTTAACCTTTCTGGTGTAATCGGGAAGAAGCTTGGGCGAAACGGTATCGGTTACGATGCCTGCATCGGAAATTTCCTTCTCGAACTTTGCGACGTGGTCGAGGTTGAGCTTGCCAACGGTAATGTTCTTGCAAGCCGCGCCAGCCGACTTACCTGCAATTCTGCCGAATACGATAATATCGAGCAGAGAGTTACCCATAAGTCTGTTCTTGCCGTGGATACCGCCGACAGCTTCGCCCGCAACGTAAAGATTCTTAACGTTGGTGGTCATACCGTCGGGAGTAATGTCAAGACCGCCGTTCTGGTAGTGAAGGGTGGGGTAAACGAGGATCGGTTCCTTGCGGATATCGATACCGTATTTGCCGAACATTCTCATCATTGCGGGAATACGCTTTTCGATAGTGCCTTCGCCGCCGATAGCTTCGATCATCGGGGTGTCGAGCCATACTGCAAGACCCTGATCGGTTTCAACGCCGTTGCCGCGGGTAGAGCATTCACGGATAATGGAAGCCGCAGAAACGTCTCTGGTTTCGAGCGGGTGCATAAATACTTCGCCGTTTACGTTAACGAGCTTTGCGCCGAGCGAACGAACCTTTTCGGTAACGAGTGCACCGAAGATCTGTTCGGGGTAAGCCGCGCCCGTGGGGTGATACTGAAGGGTTTCCGCATAAAGAAGCTTTGCGCCTGCACGGTAGCCGAGCACCAAGCCGTCTGCGGTTGGGCCGTAGTGGTTAGAGGTGGGGAAGCCCTGATAGTGCATTCTGCCCGCACCGCCGGTTGCGATAATAACGGTCTTTGCCTTTGCAACAAGGAGCTCCTTGGTTTCCATATTAAGAAGAACCGCACCTGCCGCATTGCCGTTTTCATCGAGAATAAGCTCGATCGCGCTAGTGAAATCTACAACGGGAATGTTTCTGTTGAGAACCTCGTCGCGAAGTGTTCTCATAATTTCTGCGCCGGAATAGTCCTTCGCCGCGTGCATACGCTTTCTCGAGGTACCGCCGCCGTGGGTGGTAACCATAGTGCCGTCTTCGGTCTTGTCGAATTCAACACCGAGCTCGGAAAGCCACAAAATAGCTTCGGGAGCATCGCAAACAAGCTTCTGTAAAAGCTCGCGCTTTGCCGCAAAGTGACCGCCGCCGAATGCATCGACAAAGTGGATAGCGGGGGAGTCGTTGGGCTTGTCAGCCGCCTGAATACCGCCTTCTGCCATCATGGTGTTTGCATCGCCGATACGAAGCTTGGTAACGATCATAACGTTCGCGCCTGCTTCGTGTGCTTCGATAGCCGCCGAAGAGCCCGCGCCGCCGCCGCCGATAACGAGCACGTCAACGTCGTAATCGGGGTTTTCGAGGTCGATTTCGGTTGCATTGATACGGCTGTGAGCCTGAAGGGTAGCCGCAAGCTCCTTGGGAACCTTGTCGCCCTTGTTGGGGCCTATCTGAAGAAGCTCGAATTCATCCTGCTTGTAGTCGGGGTGATATTCGGCAAGAAGATCTGTTTTCTGCTGTGCGGTCATTCTTGCGGGTTCAAGAGCAATGTTCTTTTCTCTTGCCGCTTCGACTGCCGCCAACGATTTCTGAAACTTTTCGGAATACATTTATGAAGCCCTCCTTATTTCTCGATCTCGCGGTTGTTGTAAAGCTCTTTCATTTCTTCGATAGGCTTCTGCATCAAAGCCTCGATAAGCTCGGTGAAAGTGCCGTCCTTGATTTCACGAACGCGGTCGTTAAGATGTCCGCAATCGGGAGCAAGATACTTACCGTTGATACGGCGGGCAAGCATCGCAACCTGAGGATGCGAAATGCCTGCGGGACAACGCGAGGAGCAAACGCCGCACATAACGCAGTCGAAGGATTCTTCTGCACACTTTTCGAAATCGCCGCGCTGTGCATAAGCAATGTACTGCATAACGTTCAATTCCTGAGTGCAAGCCTTTGTGCAGGCGTTACAGCCGATACAAGCGTAAATTTCGGGGTAAAGCTGCATCATAACCGTTTCGGTAACGGGAACCTTGTTAATATCGTAAACCTGCTTAACAAGAGGGAAGAAGGGAAGAGTAGCAACGTACATGTTGTCCTCTACCTTGGTCTGGCAGGCAAGGCAGGATTTGAGCTCCTTGTCGCCCTTGATGCGATAAATGGTAGCGCAGGCACCGCAGAAGCCGTTTCTGCAGCCGCAGCCGCGAACAAGCTGATAGCCCGCGTATTCCATAGCATTCATTATAGTTAAGTTGTCCGGAACTTCGTACTTTTTACCGAACAGAAAAATGTTGACCATATTTGCCATTAGATAAATCTCCTTATAACCTCATAGGAAATTGATATTTTTCGATTGAGAGCGAAGCGATATTAATATTCGTTGGGAAGCTCGTCGAGCTCGTCAAGACGGAATACGGGGCCGTCCTTGCAAACGTACTTCGAGCCTACGTTACATCTGCCGCATTTGCCGATCGCGCACTTCATTTTAAGCTCAAGCGTGGTATATACCTGCTCTTTTTTGAATCCGAGCTCGGTAAGTCCCGCAAGGGTGAACTTGATCATAATGGGAGGTCCGCAAAGGATAACGGTCTTATCGGTGTCAAAGCCGAGCTCCTTAACGTAGTTGGGAACGAACCCGACGTGGCCGTCCCATTCGGGCTGTTCGCGGTCGATGGTAAGATAAACCGTTACGCCCTCGTCCTTGCACCATTCATCGATAATTTCGCGGTACTGAAGAAGGTCTTCCTTGCTTCTTGCGCCGTAAACGATATCGATTTTGCCGTATCTGTCCTTGTAGTGACGTACGTAGTTGATAACCGAACGGAGAGGAGCAAGCGCAACACCGCCCGCGATAAACAGCAGATTCTTGCCCGCGAATTCGGTATCAACGGGGAAGGGGTTGCCGTACGGTCCGCGAATGGTGATGTTCTGTCCTACTTCTGCTTGGTGGAGCCAATCGGTAAGACAGCCGCACTTCTTTATCGAAAATTCCATATATTCGGTGTTTGTGGGCGAGGATGTGATAGAAAACATCGCTTCGCCTACACCGGGGATAGAAAGCATCGCGCACTGACCGGGTCTGTGGTCGAATGCCTTTTTGCCGTCGGGAGTAACGACACGGAAGGTTTTAATATCGGGAGTATCCAGACGAACGTCGGTAATAACGCCGACAACGGGTATCAAGGGTTCTTTGCGTGTGTTCATTCCGCACTGCCTCCGATCGTTTTCATAACTTTAACAATATTCATCGAAATCGGGCACTTTGCCAAGCATCTGCCGCATCCCACACAACCGAATATTCCTTCGTTGTTTTCGGGATAATAAACGAGCTTGTGCATAAATCTCTGTCTGAAGCGCTCTACCTGACTCAAGCGGTTGTTGCCGTGTGCCATTTTGGTAAAGTCGGAATACATACAGGAGTCCCAGCAACGGTAACGGATAATAGCGTTACCCGTGTTGAAGTCCTTAACGTCGTAGCACTGGCAGGTCGGGCAAACGAAGGTGCAGGTGCCGCAGCCCAAGCACGCTTCCGAAAGGCTCTTCCATTCGGGCTTGTTAAAGAGCTCTAAGGTCTTGCCGCCGCCGAAGCCTTCGGTGGTAACCGATGCAAGCGGAAGCTTTTCCATAATCTTCGCGGTGGTTTCCTTCTGTTCGGTAACCGCGCTGTCGTCGCATTCTTCAAGACCGAGCGAGTTTAAAAGCTTTTCGCCCTTTTCGGTGTTTGCCTGCCAGTAAATAGCTTCTTCGGTTCTCCAAACGGCAATATCGCCGCCGGGGTTGGTGCAATCGATACCGAAGGTCTTGCAGAAGCAGGTTTCGGTGGGTCTTGTGCAGGCGCAGGAGATAATGATTCCGTTTTCTCTGCGCGATGCGTAATAGCTGTCGTAGGGTTCAACGAGGAATACTCTGTCGAGAATATCGAAGCTTCTTACGTCGCAAGCGCGAACGCCGAATACGACGAAGCTTTCGGATTCCTCGCGGATGTCATCGATAGCGATGCTCTTGCCCTCGAGCTTGAACTTCATAAGGTCTTCTACCTGAGGGAAGAAGAAATCCTTGGGGGATTTAACGGTGTTTAAGGATTTGCTCCATTCAACACCCTCTGCCCACTTGGTATATTCGGTCTTGCCGTCCTTGTCGGCAGGGAGATACAACGAAGCGTTGCTCGCGATCTTCGCAAAAACGGCGTTTATTTCGCCAATATTGCATTTAAGCATTATTCGCCCCTCCCTTCAAATACTTCGGAAGGCTCGATATCTTCGGTGGTGTAGTTAACAAGCGGCGCGCGCGAGCCAACGGACGCACCTGCCTGATATTCGCCGTAGAAGCTATCGATATCCTTAATAAACTTACGGTTGAGCAAATGCAAGGGAATGTTCTGGGGGCAAACGCGAGAGCATTCGCCGCAGTCGGTGCATCTGCCTGCAACGTGGAACGCACGGATAATGTGGAACATCTTTTCTTCGAATTCGTTCGTGGGAGCTTTGTTTTCCACGCCGGATTTCGGGTTGTCAAATACGCACTTTTCGCAGGTGCATGCAGGGCATACGTCGCGGCAGGCGTTACAGCGGATACACTTCGAAAGCTCGTTCTGCCAGAAAGCAAAGCGTTCGTCGGGTGTCATTGCTTCGAGCCTTGCAACCTCATCGAATCGGTTGGATTCGAGCGTTTCGCCCTCTTCGCCCAAAAGCTCGTCGAAATTAACGTGCTTTTTGCTCTTGCAGTTAATACAGCGTTCGAGAAGAACGTCGCCTGCTTCGATTTCGTGCTTGTCGCCGTAGATGGTGTTGACGGTGATCTTTTCGCCGCAGTCGATGGACGAAATACCGTCGCCGACAATATCTCTTACCTTGTTTATATCTGCCATGCCTTCGCAGGGAATGCCGACAGCATAAACCTTGTTTCTGTCAAATCTGTGCTCGGTGAGGAGCTGGTTGAAGCTGTAAGTATCGCAGGGCTTGAGGAAAACGAGAATTTTACCCTCTGCCTTGATAGTCTTTTTTACAAGATATTTAGAAAAGTTTGCGCCGCAAAAGTCGTTGAAAACGAATTCCTTTTCGAGCTCCTCTCTGCTTTCGAACAAAGCAGGAGTAATATCGTAATCGAATTCGCCCTTCTTCCAGCCGAGCACACAGCAAA
>JAZTXJ010000041.1:0-6219 GCA_045636285.1 Eubacteriales bacterium | reverse complement strand
AAATAGCCGAGCAAATGAATATGTGGGTGTAGCTCAGTTGGTTAGAGCACTTGCTTGACATGCAAGGGGTCGTTGGTTCAAGTCCATTCATCCACACCAAAAATCCTGCACACAAGTGCGGGATTTTTACTTTTTCACTCTTCACTTTTCACTTTTCACTAAATCAGCAGGATTTTTGGAAAGTAATAAGTAATAGTGAATAGTGAAGAAGTGCGGTAGCTTTTCGCAAATACGAAAAGCAGTTTTTATAATATAACAAAAACCGATTTGACGTGAAAATCAAATCGGTTTTTATTTCGGATATTTTGAATTTTGCGGAAGTCCGAGCAGATAGTCTGCGGAAATATCGAAAAACGCGCATATCGCTTTCAAATCGTCGATATTCGGCTCGCATTTACCGCACTCGATATACGACAGCTTGCGCTGTGTCATACCGATCTTTTTGCCGAGCTCGGTTTGATTAAGCTCTTTTTCTTCGCGGAGATTTCTTATTTTCTCCCCTATTGTCAGTTTCATTTTCATCACCGCCAATATTTTACCATAGACAAAAACTTTCTATTGACATTTAGACAAAAACAGTCTATAATTGTCCCATCGATTATTCCGTGCGAACCTGTCAAGGATATATTTATAAAAATTTTTGCAAATCATGTGACAAAATCGCAAAATATTCGTCTATACATTCGTAAATAACATTCGGAGGAAAAACAATGAAAAAAATCATTACCGTACTTATTATCACTGCGCTTCTGGCGTGCGCGCTCGTTTCCTGCACCGACAGCGACAGCGACACTTCCCCTGCCGAAAGCAGTACCGTTCAAAACGCGGAATCCTCGGCGGTTGCCGAAAGCTCGGTTGCCGATGAATCTGCCGCCGAATCCGAAAGCGAATCTGCCGCCGAATCCGTTGACGAAAGCGAATCTACCGACGAATCTGTTGACGAAAGCGATACTTCGGAAGAATCGAAAGAAGAAATCAAGGTTCAAATAAGCATCGAGCACGCATCGGAAGAGCTTCTTGCGGATAAGGATTCGTACGTTTTATACGACGATCCCGAAACCGATTACAGCTTTATAGTGATCAGAACCGAAGCCACCGTAACCAATTTCAGATACTTCAGCATCGTTTCGACGGATACCTGGTCGGACGACGGCGCACCCAAGGTTGATGAGGTGCTTTATACTATCGACGAGTTCACGCCCGATACGGTATTCGTTGCCGAAACCGTTTTTGCCGACGTTTATGCGATAAGAGGCCTTTCGTTCGTGGACGCAAACGGAAACACGCAGTATTACAGCCTTTACGACAGCGCCGTTGACGATACTATCGGCTTGCAAAAAAGCGAAATAGCGGAATAAGAAAAGCAAAAGAACGGGTAATCCCGTTCTTTTTGTATCATCAACTCACTGTTTAACAACTCGAGGTTGATAAAAGTATGCAACCGCTCGCCGAAACGCCGTTGCAAAGCACAAGCATCTAAACCACGCGGTTATTGATAATTCGATTGTTTTCTGCTATACTGTTTTTGCAAACAACGAAGTGCTTGTCACCGTGATTCAAAATAAAAACAAGAGGTGTAGATATAATGAGCAACCAGAAAGCAGAGAACATTGGCAGAATCATCGCAGAAAAGCGCAAATCCGTCGGTATGACGCAGGAAACGCTCGCGTCGCGCCTTCAGATCACACCGCAAGCGGTTTCAAAATGGGAAAACGGAGTCGGATTGCCCGATTTGACGCTTATACCGCAAATAGCGTCTGTTCTTGAAATATCGGTTTCAGAGCTTTTCGGTGAAAGCGAACGCCCGAAGGGAGATGTCCCGCAGGAATATATGGGCATGAAGCTCGTCTGCTCAAACGGAAAGAACGCAGTTTATTCGAACAAAGCGGTCGATAAGGCACAGGGCGAAACGGTTTGCTTTACAGACGGCAGCACCGCTGATATGATCACAAACACGGTAGTGAATTGCGGCGCACACGAAATACGCATTATTGACCTTCACGATATAATCCCCGCTGTTTTGGACGGCGGATTTGAACGCGCGTCCACGAAAAAAATATTTGACAACACCCATTCGCTTGACATAACCAACTCTGCAATGTGCCATATAGAAGTGATTCGGGGCAGCGAAAACGAAACGGTGGTTACCGCCGAGGGAAGCAAGCGTTTTTTGGAACGCTTGCAGGTGAGCGAGTCGCGCGGCTTGCTTACCGTTAATGCACAGCAATGCTCTAACCACGGTACTGAACTCGGAAACAGCATAACAATAGCAGTCGGATATGACCGCGGCAAAGCGCTCGACGCACACATAAACGGTTGCGGCGAAATCAAGACAGAGCAATCTTTCGACCGCGCAAAGCTTGCAATAAGCGGAAGCGGCGAGATCAACGTTCGTGATATCGGCTCTTGCGAGGTTATTATCTCGGGCAGCGGCAAAATCGCGACGGAAGATGTGACGGATTCACTTTCTGTTGGGATAAGCGGAAGCGGCGACGTGGCTTGCGCGCACGTTCACAACGTAACGTTACGCATCGCCGGTTCGGGTGATCTTTCGGTAATGCAGCTGGACGGATTTTTGAACGCCAAAATCTCGGGCAGCGGCAATCTTGCCTGTTCCGGCGGCGAATTATGTTCGCTGAATATCGCTATAAGCGGAAGCGGTGATCTGACCGGAGAAAACCTTACGGTGCAGGAAGCCGATATTTCCATTCGCGGAAGCGGTTCTGTTTCGCTTGGGCGGATAATCGGCAAGTCGGTCGAAAAACTTTCGTCGAACAGCACTCTTAACGTTGGCAAACGCGGATAAATCACAAAAGAACGGGCTTGCCCGTTCTTTTTTCTCCATTGACAATTATCGCGAAATATGATAAACTGAAAAAAAGCGTTCAGAGGTGTTTTTATGAAAAAGCTGATATTTTTCAGCTTATGTTTTCTTCTCATTCTAGCATACGGATGCAGTGAAGCATCTGAAATCACCAATTCGAGCGAGCCGATAGCGGAAAGTCAACCCGAAGGCTCTGCCATGGGGACAAGCTCGCAAAACGGCGAAGCGGTTTCGCAGGATAACAGCTCGCAAGCAGGCGGCGAATCGGAATACAGCGAAGACAGCTCCGCGGAAGCTTCGCAGAGCGAGGAAAGCTCGAAAGAGGATTCGCAGGAAAGCTCAAAGCAGGAATCGTCGGACGAAGCGAGCGAGGATTCGAGCGTAATCCCGCAGGAAAGCTCCGAAGAGGTTTCGCAGGAGCAATCGGAGCAAAGCTCGGAATTCGTGCCCGAGGAAAGCTCGGAGCCTGTACCCGAGGAAAGCTCGGAGCCCGTGCCCGAGGAATCGAGTGAAATACCGCCCGAGGAATCGAGCGAAATACCACCCGATGAAAGCGAGGACGAATCCATGCAGGGAATCGGCGATGCGGAGATTTTGGAATCCGGTTACCTTATTTATAACGGCGCGGCTTACCACGCTACAAGCTATAAGTCCGATGCGGCGAAGGCTTATGCCGATACGTACGCGCGCTATGCACAAATCTTCCCGAACACCCGCATTAACGTTGTAACCCCGCCGCAGTCGGCAATAAGCATTAAAAACCCGCTTGTCTGCGCTATGTTGAACGATCAGGGCGAAGTGCTCGATAAAATGGAATCGCACATTTACGGCAACGTTAATTTTGTGAATCTGCGCTCCACCTTCGAAGCGCACA
This sequence comes from Eubacteriales bacterium, assembly GCA_045636285.1. Classification (GTDB taxonomy): domain Bacteria; phylum Bacillota; class Clostridia; order Oscillospirales; family CAG-382; genus Coliplasma. Next base: position 2,521 of record JAZTXJ010000041.1, on the reverse strand, counting down.
AGGGCGAATATCTTTATTTCAAGAGCGATTACCACTGGACACAGCTCGGTGCTTATTATGCATACAGCGCGTTTGCGAAGTCGATAGGGCTCACCCCTACCCCGCTTTCGCGTTTTGAAAAAACGGTTGTAACCGATAACTTTATCGGCAGATCCAACGATTATGCGCACGATGACCGTATTCTTTCGTTTGTCGATACGATTTATGCATATATGCCCACCAAAGAGCACACGATGACGGTTTATAATTCGAGCATGCAGGTTGACCGCGTATACGATAACTGTATATACGTCAAGCGCGACAGCTATTCCTGCTTTATCGCGGGGGACCAGCCCTATACGGTTATAAACGTTCCCGAAAACGATCAAAACAAAACCGTTTTGGTTATAAAGGAATCCTCTGCGAACGCATTCGTGCCCTTCCTTACCGAGCATTACGGAAACATAATAATTATCGACCCGAGATCGATGGTTATCGATATACGCAATCTTGTAAACACGCAGGGTGTAGACGATATTATCTTCCACGCAACCGCCAGCACCTGCAGCAGAACAGAATATAATAATTATTACCGAAGATTAATCGGTGAATAGAAAGGAAATATTATGAAGAAACTCTTAGCACTTGCTCTTGTGATCATTCTCACATTGAGCTTTGTCGCTTGCGGCGAAACCGAAAATACCTCCAGCTCGGTATTTTCTGCTGCGGAAAGCGCAAACGACGAATCCTCGCTTGCAGAAAGCAAAGCAGAAAGCACTGCTGAAAGCAGCACCACCGAAAGCAAGGAAGAAGAAGAAACCTCTTCCGAAGCAAGCACCGAAGAAAGCGCATCCGGCGATACCTCGACCGAAGAAAGCGATCCCGAAGCCGAGCTCAAGGCTCCCGATTTTATCGGTCAGTTCGTTTCGTTCGGTGTGGTTGACACCAAGGTTAACGCAACCTCTTCGAACGCGGTACAGCTTACCGGCGTTGACGTTGACCCCGTATACGGCGCAGTAACGCTCTATACTTCCGAATACGGCAGCGTTACCGATGAAGCATTTGAAGAATGCGCGATCGTTACCTTTGAATACGACCACAAATACTTCGGCTATATCAAGAAGTCCTTCAAAAAGGTCGGCTCTACCGATAAGATCTCCGTTCCGAAGGACGGCTTCGTGCTCGCAGTGCACTCTCTCCAGAACCAGTCTATCCAAAAGCTTGAAGCGCTTTCCGAAACCGAAACAGCCTTCCCCCACGGCGTTCACCTCTATAAAGGCTACGACTATACCGTAAAGAAGACCGACAAGGCTCCCGAAATCGACGGCAAGTTCGATAAGAACGAATGGAAGAACTTCAAGATCGAAGATATCAACGCAGATAACCTTTCTTGGTCCTATGCACAGTTCGAGGTTGGCAACTACTACTCCACCTCCTCTTACTATGTTGCTTACGACAAGGATTACCTCTATCTTTGCGTTGTTGTTGACTCGCCCTACCACTACTGCCCGATTTCTCAGAGCAATGCAGGCGATATGTGGCAGTATGAATGTATACAGGTTAAGGTGAGCTCCGAAGCTCCCGACGGAGATTACATTTTCGAAAACTTCGACCGTGTTTCCAACACCAAAGCAGAAAAGGACGGCGTTGTTCGTTCCTATGGCTTTGCCGCAAACGATAACGGCGAAACCTGCTATTACGAAGGCGGTATAACTACCGAATTCACCGGTAAGGTTTCTTGCTCGCGCGATGATGCATCTCAGCAGACAATTTACGAGGTTGCAATTCCCTTCGCAGAATTCGAAATCACTCCCGAAGAAGGCATGAAGCTCGGCTTTACCTTCTCGGTTAACTCCACCAACGAAGTAGATAACGTTTGGAAGAACGTTACCTACCGCAACGGCGGCGGCATTATCGGCAGAAACGACTGGTCCAAGATTCCCGTTATTACTCTCGACTAATTGCAAAATTTGTAAAATCAAAAACGCAAGTGGGTTTAAGCTCACTTGCGTTTTTTGTTGCGTGTGGATGTGGTAAGCGGAGCGGAGGGACGCGCGCGTCGCAATGATATAAATCCCTTTGGGATTTGCGATATACGCGTTCGCGTGCGATATACGCCTTCGGCGCGCGATATACCCGCGGGCATTGGTGGAGTGTTGTAGGGACCGGCAGGCGACGCGCGCGTCGCAATGATATAAACCCCTTCGGGATTTGCGATATACGCGTTCGCGTGCGATATACGCCTTCGGCGTGCGATATGCCTGCGGGCATTGGTGGAGTGTTGTAGGGACCGATGGGGTCCCCGAAAACGCGTGCGTTTTTGCGGTATACCAAGTCCCCGACGGTCCGCGTAAGTAGCAATAAAATTAAAGCATTGGTTTAATAATTAAATATCGATTAACATTGCCGCCCCTCCCACTTGATTATTGCGAGGCGCTCTCTTTGAAGCCTCCCCTGTGCATATAACCCCAAAAATGCTTTGCATTTTCGTGGACCCCGATGGTGAGGGGGACCGCGGAACGCGGTGGAGGGGCTGTCCGAT
>JAZTXJ010000040.1:0-7401 GCA_045636285.1 Eubacteriales bacterium | reverse complement strand
CGCAATATCTCTCGCAATAAACTTCGAAAAAACTGTAACGAAACATCTTTTGCGTTATCTAATACACGAAAGGCGGTGAAAACGTGGCTGACGTCGAAATACTTTTTCGTGAATATTACGGGTTTATATTCAAATTTCTGCTTTCTCGCTGTGGGAACGAATCGCTCGCCGAGGAGCTTACGCAGGAAACCTTTTTCCGCGCGTTTATGAATATAAAGCAGCTAAAGGACGATTCAAAGGCGGTCTATTGGCTGTGCTCGATTGCAAAAAACCTACTGCTTGCGTACCTCAAAACGCAAAATCGATTTGCCGATATTGAAGATGCTGCAGAGCTTCAATCGAAGCAAAACGTCGAGCAGGAGGTAGAAAACCGTATCGTTTCCGAAAGAGCGTTCAAGGTAATCAAAGCGCTCGACGAGCCCTATAAGGAGGTTTTTCTGCTTTCGGTATACGGCGGTATGAGCCTTTGCGAAATCAGCAAAGCCTTTAACAAAAGCGAAAGCTGGGCGAGAGTCACGTTATACAGAGCCAAACAAATGATAATTCGGGAGATGAATTTATGAACTGTGACATTATTAAGGATTTAATACCGCTTTATATCGACGGCGTCTGCTCGCTTGAGAGCCGATACACTGTCGAAACGCACCTTACAAAATGCGAATCCTGCAAGGCGCTTTATGAAGCGATGAAAACACCTATCGAAACCGAGCAAGCTGTAAAATCGGTTAAAAAGACACACAAAATCCACCTTTGGAAAGCGAGCATTCTGCAATCGATCCTCTTTTTCGCTTCGTTCCTCGCTATCACAATCGGCGTTTATTTCGAAGCGCAAAGCGGTGTTAACGATAACAACGGCGATTTCGCGGCGGCGCTCGTCGTGCCTGCAACAGGCTTTTTGATTTCGCTTGTGAACTGGTATTTCGTTCGTCTTTACAAGAGCAAGCTTTCCTTCTCGCTCTTCAGCGCGCTTTATACCTTTATAGGCATAGTGCTGTGCGGCTCGTGGGCAATATGGCATTATACCGGCTTTTTCCAATTCGCGCTTTTGGGCGGCGGGTTCGTTTTTTCGAATATTTTCACAACTATCGGGCTTACCGTCGGCTCTTACCTGCTTTCACAGCTCTTTGCGAGGCTTTTGGGCAAGGAATGATGAAGCGCATTGCTGTTTTATCGCTTATCCTTTCGGTTTTGCTCTGCTCCTGCGGCGGTCATATTTTCGATGGCAATCGCGCAAGCTTTGAAGGCGCAAAGAACTTTTTAAGCAACCGGCAAGAGAGCGCAGAAAAGCTTTATTCCTATTTCAAGTTTCTTGACTGTTATTCGCTCACGATATATCTTGACGAATACAAGGCTATTGTATTGCGTACCTCTAACGGATACAACCTATCCCGCGAGGACATCAATATCGAGGACAAGGAGCTTAAAAGGGCGATCCGCTCGCTTTATTTTGCAGGCGGCGAAAGCTTTTATGCAGACGAAGCGGGGTTTAATATCGTTATCTGGACAAGCCTTGCCGATTTCGGCGCGGGGATAGTTTATAACGAAAGCAATTCCGAATCGACCGCGCACACGCAGATACAATTTCTGACAAAGCTTTCGCGCATAAACGACAACGGCTATTTTTATTACGAATCGGATTACAACAAATACCGTGCAGAGCACCGCAATTAAAAAGAATAAAAAAATTAAGGGACTTTTCGAAAAAAGCCCATTAACAACCCAAAAATCTTTTTTGTATTTATTTTGTATATATTTAATTTAGGGTTTTTGAAAGAGAGCACGAGAGAGAACTTTTTGCAAAAAGTTCTCTCTCGTATCGTTTTTATATCTAAACTTCCATTCAATCGTCGCCTTGAACGATTTCGCGCAGGGCGTCCATACGGGAATCGAGCTCGGCGGAAAGCTCGGCACAGTGCAAAAGCTCTTGTGCCATGTGCTCGTCGAATTTATGGTCCTTTTTGTATCTCAACTGGTGCTCCAAGCTCGCCCACGAATCCATCGAAATAGTGCGAAGCTGGATTTCGACCTTCATCAAGCGTTTTTCATGCGCGAGGAAGATCGGCACGGTAACGATAAGGTGCAGACTTCGATAACCGTTCGGCTTGGGGTTTTCTATATAGTCCTTGCGCTCGACAAGGGTTATATCGTCCTGCTTCAAGAGCGCTTCGGCAAGCATATAAACGTCGTCGGGGAAAGAGCAGATAACGCGCACACCCGCAACGTCGTTCAGGTTTTGCTCGATCGATTCGACAGAAAAGGGGATATTCCTACGCAAAAGCTTTTCGCGCATGCTCGGTATAGATTTAAGTCGGGTTTTTATGCTGTTTATCGGGTTGCGGTCCAACGCGAGCGAAAATTCCTGATTAAGCACGTTGAATTTCGTTTCGATCTCCATTATCGCACAGCGGTAATAAGCCATAAGCGTTGCGAATTTTTGCATTATCGGCTTGCCGTATGCAATAACGTCTTCTGAAAACAATGCGTTTATTTGCTGTTTAATTTCTTGTTCGTTTATTTCATTCATATTTTCACATCCTTTGTATTAAATCGACTGCACGGACATCCTTTTATGAAAACCAAAATGTTTTTCCGACAATTTTATTATATCACACCGTTAGTATCAAAGCAATATATCCCCCTTTGGGTCATTCGTGCATAAAACATTGACAAGTTGAAATTTATATAGCATAATATACCAAAAAGGTAAAAGAGGCTGACCCAACGATACACATATTTTTACTTTAATATTTATATTTCAAATCATATAACAAAACACAACGTTTCTTCCGATAAGCCCCCGAACGAATCGATTTCGGAGAACACGACTTCCGAATCATATCTATTCAAAAACACTAAAAGAGTTATTATTACGATAGATAAAAAAGAATATGCTTGGGATGAAGAAATCAAATTCGAATTCCATGCAGAAAACGAGGACGAGGGATTTAAATTCGGATGGCAAGCTCCCGACGGCGCTTTAGTTCAGTATAGGTATGACATTCACCTGCGGAACCTTTTATTCCGAAGAATTCACAATTAAATAAAAGTATATGAAGTATGTTCTGACGAACGCACTTCTTTTTTATCATTATAATGTTTTTCAGAATATTTATCAAGCATTTAATTATTAAATAAAATTAACAAAAACGAAATAATTATAAGTTGACAACTCCGCTTTGCTGTGATAAAATAACAGTGTAACAGCAAGAGCTTTTACAAAAACAAGAAAGACGAGGTATTTACAGTTATGAAGAATTTTAAGTCGTTGATTTTATTACTGCTTGCCGTTTCGATACTTGTGTTTACCTCCTGCTCGGCGGAATCGGGATACGCTGCCGATGAATATATCGACACCGAGATAAAGAACGAAGAAGTAATCGGCGGCAAAACCGAGTTTACAGAAATAAACACAGAAGCTAAAATAATACGCAACGCAACGATAAACGGCGAAACCAAGGATTTTGATTCCGCTGTAGAGCAGATAAAGGCAGAGCTCGGCTCTGTCGGCGGGTATATCGAAAATTCCGAAATTTCGGGCGGCGAAAGCCTTTCTAACGGCAGAAAAACGCAAAAACACGCCAACTTTGTATTGCGTATTCCCGCCGACAAATTAGACGGTTTTTTAACCAAGGCGGACGGGCTTTTGAATATAACGAGCTCTACCGAAACCACGACCGACGTTACGCTTGAATACTACGACATTCAATCGAGAATGGAAACGCTTAAATCCAAAAAAGCGGCGCTTGAAGCGATGCTCGAGAAGGCGCAAACGCTCGAAGAGATCCGTATTATTCAGGATGACCTTTACGCGGTTATTGCCGATATCGAAGCATATCAATCGCAATTAAACGTTTACGACAGTAAGGTAAGCTATTCCACCGTTACGCTTTATATAACCGAGGTTATCGAATACACCGAAGCGAGCACCGAGGAGCCCTCCTTCGGCGAACGCATAAAGGAGGCATTTACCGAAAGCTGGCAAAGCTTCGGCGAATTTATGCAGGGGCTTGCGGTGTTCATTGTCCGTACACTTCCCCTATTGTTAACTCTTGCCGTTATCGCGGGAATAGTGTTCGGCATAATTTATCTTGTTAAGCGTAAGAAAAAAGAAAAAGAATAGAACCTCACGAGGCTGTGCAACGGGTATCACCGAAGAAATTGATATCAAAAACAAGTATTTTTAGTAAATAAGAGTTTTAAAAAAGAGTATGAGAGAAAAGCTTTTCACAAAAAGTTTTTCTCTCATTATATTTTTATACAGATATTCTTTTTGTTAATTCATCGCCTCAATAGCTCTCGCAAGGATTTCGGCGTGGTCGCCCGCGAGCATACTAACGCCCGCCTGCTTATAAATATAATCGCCCGAAAGTCCGCTTTCATCGCGGCTTTTTACAACCTTAACTGTTTTGCGTTCACTACCGTCGATGATTGCGATTTCGAAAATTTCGTTCCTGCCGAGCTTTGTTTTTTTATAGGAAAAGGGGTAAAGCCTTGCGGAATCGGCATCGTCACCCGCGGTAAGCGCGGTCATATCCTCGACCTCTGCGATAAACGGCACGGTTATAATGCGCGTGCGCGGGTCGCGGTTCGGGGTCGAAGCGACGTGAAGCTGTCGCAGATTTTTTGCAACAAGCCCCGTTTCCTCCATCAATTCGCGCGCCGCGGCGGTATAAACGTCCTCGTTCATTTCGACAAATCCGCCCGGAAACGCGAGCTTACCCAAGCAGGGATGCCCGCCGCGCTTTATTAAAAGAAGCTTGCCCGAATGGAATATAATTATGTCAACCGTAACCGAGGGGCGCTCGTATTTGCCGGCATCGTAGCCTGCCAAAAACTCCGCTTCGGTCAGACCGTTTTTATCACGCAGTTCTTCCATATCAATCTCCTGTTTTAAAGCGGTTTCTTTTGAATCTGGCTGTTCTTTCTCGGATAATTCTTCGGGGTGTTCTTTATCTTTTTAATAATCACAAGAGTATGCAGATATTCGAACTCGGGAACGGTTATATCGATTATGTCAACCAATTCACCGCCGAGCACAGCGATAGCCTTTTTCGCTTCCTCGGCTTCTTCTCTGCCCTTTTCGCCCTTCATTGCGACGAAATATCCGCCAACTTCGACAAACGGCATACACCATTCGCAAAGGATATTAAGCCTTGCAACACCGCGCGCAACCGCGATACCGTATTTTTCGCGGTGGTCGGGGTCAACGCCGAGCTCCTCGGCTCTGCCGCAAAGGGTTTTGAGGTTATCTATCCCCGCTTTTTTTGCCGTTTCGGCAACGTAATTAAGCTTTTTCGCCGTCGCGTCGTTCGAGGTAATTGTGCAGTCGCTCGCACAGAGCGCAAGCGGAAGCGAGGGGAACCCGCCGCCACAGCCTATATCGATAACGCGCTTGCCCTTGAAAAGTCCCGTATCGAGAAGGGTGAGCGAATCCCAGAAATGAAGCAAGCCGACACCCTTTTCATCGGTAAGCGCGGTAAGATTCATTACCTTGTTCGTTTCGCAAAGGCAGTTACCGATAATATCGAGCGAGGCACATTCCTTTTCGGTCAGACCTTCGCGGTATTTTTTTGTTACTTCGGAATAGCTCATTGCTTACCTCCCTGCGAAAGATAGATTAAAAGCACCTGAATATCGGAAGGCGAAACACCGCTTATGCGCGACGCTCTGCCGATATTTTCGGGGCGGAGCTTTTGCAGCTTTTGCGCCGCCTCCAAGCGCAGACCGCGTATTTTGGTATAATCTATATCGGGCGGAAGCATTTTTTCCTCAAGCTTCGCAAAGCGTTCCACCTCTGCAAGCTGACGCTTTATGTAGCCCGAATATTTTATCTCGGTTTCTGCGCGTGCAAGTATGTTTTTATCGTAAACGCATTCATCGTTCGAAAGCGCGAAAATATCCTGAATAGTTATTTCGGGGCGCTTTAAAAGCTCGGCTTTTACAATGCCCGCGCCCGTACGGGGATACCCGCGCGATTCGAGCAGGTTATCAAGCGCTTCCCCGCCCTTAATGCTTTCGTGCTCCAAGGAATAAATCAGCTCGGCAAGCGATTGCTCGTCGTTTTGGAATTTCGCGTAGCGTTCATCGCTCACAAGTCCCAATTCATAGCCCTTGGGCATAAGCCTTGTCTGCGCGTTGTCCTGACGCAAAAGCAATCTGTATTCACTGCGCGAGGTCATAATACGGTAGGGCTCGTTCGTTCCCTTTGTCACAAGGTCGTCGATAAGCGTGCCGATATAGCTTTCGCTTCTCGCAAGCGTAAACGGTTCCTTGCCCTTTACCTTCAGCGCGGCGTTCACCCCCGCGATAAGTCCCTGCGCGGCGGCTTCCTCGTAGCCCGAGCTTCCGTTGAACTGTCCCGCGCCGAAAAGTCCGTTTATATCGCGGAATTCAAGAGTATTTTTAAGCTGTAACGGATCACAGCAGTCATATTCGATCGCATAAGCCGTACGCATAAACACGGCGTTTTCGAACCCTTCGATACTGCGGATAAGCTGAAGCTGCACCTCTTCGGGAAGCGAGCTCGAAAGCCCCTGCAGGTAAACCTCCTTCGTATCGGTGCCCATAGGCTCGGCGAATATCTGGTGGCGTTCCTTATCGGCAAAGCGCACCACCTTATCCTCGATACTCGGGCAGTAGCGCGGTCCCGTGCCGTGAATAACGCCCGAATAAAGCGGCGAACGGTCGAGATTATCGCGGATTATTTTATGTGTTTTTTCGTTGGTATAGGCTATATAGCAGGGCAAAAGGTTTTCACGCGCGGGCGCAAACCCGAACATCGTCGGCTCGGCATCGCCCTCTTGAAGCTCCAGCTTCGAATAATCGATCGAATCGGCGTGGATTCTCGGCGGTGTGCCGGTTTTAAACCGCGCAAGCCTTACCCCCAAACCAACAAGCGAATCTACAAGTCGCTTTGCGGGCAGAGTATTATCGGGACCCGATTCGTAAGCCTCTTCACCGACTATTATTCTGCCGCCCAAGGATGTACCCGTTGCGATTACAACGCATTTGCAGGGATAAAACGCACCGAACGAGGTGGTAACGCCGCAAACGCCGTTTTCATCGGCTTCGACCGAAACGACCTCGGACTGCTTAAGCGTAAGGTTTTCGGTGTTTTCGATAACGCGCTTCATATAATCGCGGTAGCGCACTCTGTCCGACTGCATACGCAGTGAACGCACGGCAGGGCCCTTCGAAGCGTTCAGCATACGGCTTTGAAGCATAACCGCGTTTGCCGCCTTGCCCATTTCGCCGCCCAGCGCATCGATTTCGAAAACAAGGTGTCCCTTGCCGGTACCGCCGATCGAGGGGTTGCAGGGCATATTGCCGACAAGGTCGAGCGTCAGCGTGAACAGCGCGGTCTTAACCCCCATGCGCGCGCAGGCAAGCGCGGCTTCGATC
>JAZTXJ010000039.1:0-19669 GCA_045636285.1 Eubacteriales bacterium | reverse complement strand
TGTGCGGTCTTCAGGGCTCGGGTAAAACCACTCACTGCGGTAAATTGGCAAGAATGTTCAAAAAGCAGGGCAAAAACCCTCTGCTCGTCGCTTGCGATATATACCGTCCCGCCGCAATAACTCAGCTTCAGGTTGTCGGTGAAAAGGTCGGCGTTCAGGTTTTTGAACGCGGTACCGCAAACCCTGCCGAAACCTCGAAGGAAGCAATAAAGCACGCGATAAAATACGGCTTCGATACCGTTATAATCGATACCGCGGGCAGATTGCACGTCGATGAAGCTCTTATGGAGGAGCTGAAGCGTGTTAAGGAAGCGGTAGAGCCTACCGAAATTTTGCTTGTTGTCGATGCGATGACAGGTCAGGATGCGGTTAACGTTGCAAAAAGCTTCAACGATCTTTTGGACATCACCGGTGTTATTCTCACCAAAATGGACGGCGATACCCGCGGCGGCGCGGCGCTTTCCGTTAAATATATTACGGGCAAGCCGATAAAGCTTATCGGTACGGGCGAAAAGCTCGATTGTCTTGAAGCCTTCCACCCCGACAGAATGGCTTCCCGTATACTCGGTATGGGCGACGTGCTCACCCTTATCGAAAAGGCTGAACAGTCTATCGATGAAAAGAAGGCGGCGGAAATGGAACGCAAGTTCCGCGAACAAAGCTTTACTCTTACCGATTTTCTCGATCAGCTTGCGACCATTAAGGATATGGGCTCGATGGATTCACTGCTCGGTATGATGCCCGGCGTAAAGCCCTCTGCGCTCAGCAACGCCCAGATCGATGAAAAGGCACTTGCTCACACCGAAGCGATAATCCTTTCGATGACACCCTATGAACGCAACCACCCCGACGTTCTCAACTCTTCGCGCAAGCGTCGCATCGCGGCGGGCAGCGGCAGAAGCGTTGAAGAAGTAAACCGCTTGCTTAAGCAGTACGAACAGACGAAGCAGCTTATGAAGCAGTTTATGGGCAAAAAAGGAAAAAAAGGGAGATTCAAATTCCCCTTTTAATAAATAATATGTATTAAATTTTTTGGAGGCTATTTAAAATGGCAGTTAAGATGAGACTCAGAAGAATGGGCGCAAAGAAGGCTCCCCACTACAGAATCGTTGTTGCGGATTCCCGTTACCCCCGCGATGGCAGATTTATCGAAGAAGTTGGCTACTACAACCCCATGACCAACCCTGCAGAAGTTAAGATCGATGCAGAAAAGGCAAAGAAGTGGCTCGGCAACGGCGCACAGCCTACCGATACCGTAAGAGACCTTCTTAAAAAGAGCGGAGTATTGGATTAATGAAACAGATCCTTCTCGATATCACTAAAGCTATCGTCGAAGATCCCGATTCGGTTTACGTTACCGAAAAGGTCAGCGGCGATACCGTGGTTCTCGAGCTTTCGGTGGCGAAGCACGATATGGGCAGAGTCATCGGTAAGGAAGGCAAGATCGCAAAGAGCATACGCACTGTAATGCGCGCGGCTGCCGCAAGAGAGAACAAGCGCGTTATCGTCGACATTATCTGATGAAGCGATTTCTTGAAGCGGGAAGGCTTAATTCTCCGCGTGGGTTGAAGGGTGAACTCCGTTTTGATTGCTGGTGCGACAGCATTGAGTTTTTGAGCGGAGTCAAATATCTTTACCTCGATAACGAGGGTAAACGACGCTTGGAGGTAAAAGCCTTCCGCGAAACTGTTTCAACCGTAATATTTGTCGGATACGAGGACAGAAATTCCGCCGCCTCGCTCACCGGCAGAACGGTTTATTTCGACCGCGAGGATATTCCTCTGCCCGAAGGGGTATATTATAACGATGACCTTATAGGTCTTACCGTTATCGATGAAATTACGGGCAATACGGTCGGCGTGCTCAAAAAGATCGAAGAAGGCGTTGCCTCGGATCTGTATTTTGTTGAGGGCGAAAAAAGCTATATCATCCCCGCGGTGGAGGAATTCATTGTGAGTGCCGACCCGCAAACGGGAATTACTGTCCGTCTTATCGACGGCTTGGAAGCGTAGGGAGGAAGTTAAATGAACTTCGAGGTACTTACGCTTTTTCCCCATTCTCTTGAACCGATATTCGAATCGAGCATTATCGGCAGAGCGGTGAACAAGGGTGTTATTTCGGTCAAATGCACCGATATACGCGATTATACTCTGGACAAGCACCGCAAGGTCGACGATGCCCCCTATGGCGGCGGCTACGGTATGGTTATGATGTGTCAGCCCGTGGTCGATTGCATACGCGCAGTCAAATCGCGCATAAGCGGAAGCACAAGAGTTATCTATATGTCGCCGCAGGGCGCGCTCTTCGATCAGAAAAAAGCGGAAGAGCTCACACAGTACGATAATCTTATTCTGCTTTGCGGTCATTACGAAGGGATTGACGAGCGCATAATAGAATTAGAGGTCGATGAAGAAATTTCTGTCGGCGATTACGTGTTGACGGGCGGAGAGCTGCCCGCGGCAATAGTTGTCGATTGTGTTTCCCGACTTATCGACGGTGTGCTTCCTTCTTCGGAGTGCTATTCCGAGGAAAGCCTGCAAAACGGACTTTTGGAGCACGCTCAGTATACAAGACCGCGCGTTTTCGAAGGCTTGGAGGTTCCCGAGGTGCTTATCAACGGCGATCACGGCAAGCAAAAGCGCTGGAAGGAAGAGCAAAGCCTGAAGCGCACCGAGAAAAAACGCCCCGATCTATTGGAGAAGAAAAATGAACAAAGCGAGGAAAAAAACGTATAAGGACGGTTTCGCAAAACGGCTCGTAAACGAGAGCCTTGTTTTGTCGCTCACACGCAAGCTGTCTTTGCGTTTTACGCGCTTGTTCGAATACGGTATTCTGTCGCCTCTTGTAAAATCCTATAAGATGGTCGATAGCTTTGTCGGCGAAAGGATTACGGGTCCGATATTTAAAAAAATCGGTATGCGCGAAAATTTTTCGATGCCTGCCCGTAATGCCGTCGCAACCTTTTTTGCCGAAAACCCCGTGATGAAGGCGCTTGCAAGACTGCGTTCCTCGTTTTTGAATACCTCTGTGCGCTCCGTCGGTATTTTTATGTTTACCTTCGGTATATATGCGGCGGCGCTCTTTATGCTCAAAAGCTACGTTACGCTTTCGTTCGGCGCTCAGGCGGGAATAAACGATATTTCGGTTTCTGCGGTAACACTGCTTGTCGGCTTGCTGTTTATGATATTCGGCGAAAAAACGCTTATTTCGTCGCTCGGTGGGAGCAAAATAATAGGCTCTCTGCTTTCTAATTGCTTGGGAATTAATGATTCCTCTTTTGAACGCCACAAAAACGCTTCGCCGAAAACCGACGTTGCGGTCGCGTTCCTGCTTGGCTCTGCGTGCGGAATAGCAACGCTGTTTTTTCCGCCGTCAAGAGTACTGCTGTTTATTTTAACGGTAATCGGAGCGATTGCGATAATCAATATTCCCGAATTCGGGTTGTTGCTTTCGGTTGCTGTTTTTTCCTTCCTTCCGATCGGAATTTCTCTGCTTATCTGCGCGATAACCCTGTTCTCGTACCTTTTTAAGTGTATAAGACTCAAGCGCAATTTCCGCTTCGGCACGGCAGATACGGTTGTACTGCTGATGTTTTTTGCGATGCTCGTTTCCTGCCTTATTTCTGATGACGGGATTATCGGAGGCGAGTATTATCTGCTCTGCGTCACCTCGCTTTATTTTGTCGCAAAAAACCTTTTATGTTCGGAAAAGCTTGTCGTACAGGCATTCGAAACTCTTTGCACGGGCTTGAATATCGGTATGGCATTATATATATTGGGCGATTTCGCCACACTTATACCGCATGCGGACGTGCGTAATGCGGCTATGCTTCTTACCTCGCACACGCTTGCGCCCGAAATGCTCGCACTGCTCGTTTCGGTTATGCTTCCGTTTGCGCTTTCGTCGTTTTCGTCTGTCGGCGGAAGAAGACCGCGTGAAGGCTTTTTGCTCTTGGCGGCGGTTTGCACCGCGATAACGGACAGCGCGCTGTTTTATATTCTCGTTCTCGTTTCTTTCTTTATTTATATAGCATTCGCCTATAAAGCTCCCGCAGGCGCTCTGCTCGGAGCGGCGGCGGTGCTTCCGCCGGTTGCGGTGTATTCGTTCGAGCATACCGTGTCCTATGCGGTAAGATTGGGCACGAGGCTTTCTTACGACAGCTCGCTTGCGCTTTCGGAAAATACCGAAAATATGAGCTTTTGGGGTGCTATGCCGCACGTCGGCGGTGCTTTGGCGGCGTTGCTGTTTATCGGCTCGTTCCTGCTCATACTTCAACGCTTGCTCGGCGTTGGCATAGGCGAAAGCGGAACCAAGCGTTCGCTGTATATCGGCACCGCGGTTTCCTCGGCGGTTATGCTTGCGGTGTGCTCGTTTATGTTCAATTCGTTTGCAGATCTTCGCATTTATGCCGCAATGTGCTTTATTTTGGGGCTTTGCGGAGGACTGTATAATACCATATCTGTAATAAAACGCTCCGAGGAGGTGTGACCGTGCAAAAGAAAAGATTCAATATTCTCGACCTTGCAATATGTCTTGTCGTAATATGCTCGGTCTGCCTTATATTCTTCCGCGAAACCGTTTCGGAAATATTCGAGGATCCGCAAATGGTCACGCTCGAGGTTACGGTCGATTTCCGCGGAACAGAAATGATAGAAGCCTTTAATCAGACACAGAGCAAAAGGGTCACCTATGAGCCCGAAGGAAACGAATCCGATTTTATCGAGCTCGATATAGGAAAAATGACAATAACGCAGGGAACTGCCGCCGCGCCCGAGCAGGCACAGATAACCCTTCGCTTTGTCGGATATAAACGGCTCGGACGGTATTATACCGAGCTTGGCGAGCGTATTTACGAAAACTGCGACTGCGCCTTCACGCTTGACGGCGTTCGCTGTGAGGGATACGTAGTTTCGGTAGAAAAAGCGGAATAGAATATATAATTGTTTGGAATAGATATTATCGACAAAAAAACCAACAGAGTAAATCTGTATTTCGTTTAAACCACCATTAAATTCCTATTGATTTAGCTTTGTCGGTTTGGTATAATATCATTACTATGGGGGTATTTATATGACTACTAAGAATATAGAAATCCAGAACACAGTAGGACTTCACGCCAGACCTGCGACATATTTTATACAGAAGGCCAACTCCTATCGCAGCTCGATTTGGGTCGAAAACAGCGACCGCAGAGCAAACGCGAAAAGTTTGTTGGGCGTTCTTTCGCTTGGCATTTCCAAGGGTGATATAATTACCATTCTTGCCGACGGCGTCGATGAAGAAGCAGCTGTTGACGGTCTTGTCACGCTCATTCTCGGCGGCTTTAACGAATAATTGAACAAAACAAATCGCCTTGAGCTTATATCTCAGGGCATTTTTTGTAGGTGTATATAATGACACGCGAGGAGCTTTTCGAAAAAGCAAAGCTTTTGCCCGCTACCCCCGGCGTATATATAATGCGTAACAAATCGGGCAGAATAATATACGTAGGAAAATCCAAAGCGCTCAAAAACCGCGTTTCGAGCTATTTTGCGCCCTCCTCCGACCACCGCGGAAAAACGAAGCGTATGGTCGAATCGGTAAACGATTTCGAGGTATATTATACCCTTACCGAGCTCGAAGCGCTGATTCAGGAAAACCAATTCATAAAGCAATTTCAGCCGCGATATAATATTAAGCTGAAGGACGGCGGCGGTTATCCCTATATAAAGCTCACCAATTCCGCCTATCCCGAATTTTCGATAGTTTATAAGCGTACTGCGGGGAACGATAAATATTTCGGGCCCTATTCCTCGCACCACGTCGCGCGCGATATTCTTGAAACGGTAAGAAAGGCGTTTGCGCTTCCTACCTGCGGAAAGGAATTCCCGAAGGATATAGGAAAGGGCAGACCCTGCCTTAATTACCATATCGGACGCTGCTGTGCGCCCTGTGTTAAGGGTAACGTTTCGGCAGAGGAATATAAAGAGCTCGTAACACGCGCCGCGGCATTGCTAAAGGGCGACGGAAAAAAGCTTGTCGCACAGCTTGAAGAGGGAATGGAAATAGCGGCAGAGGGCTTGAATTTCGAGCTTGCCGCAAAGCTGCGCGATTGTATTTATGCCGTTAAAAAGCTTAACGACAAACAGCAAATTGTCTGCTCGCCGAACGTAGAAGCGGATATTATCGGCGTTTATGCCGACGATTTGGGAAGCGCGCTTTCGCTTTTGTTTGTTCGGAACGGCGCGATAGTCGACCGCGAAAATTTCTTTTTCGGTGCCGACGAAATTATAAACAGCGCAAACCTCGTTTCGTTTTTTCAGCGATACTATGAATTAAGAGGATATATCCCAAAGAAGATATATATAGATTTCGAGCTCGAAGAAGCCGATAACTGTCTGTTTGCCGAATGGCTTTGCAATATAGCGGGATTTAAGGTAAGCGTGATATACCCCGAAAGGGGCGATATGCGCGCCCTTACCGTACGTGCAAGCGAAAACGCAAAGCAGCTTATCCTTCATAAGCGCAAAAGCGAGGACAGAAAAAAGGATTTCCTCGTTTCGCTTTCACAGCTTTTGGGGCTCGAGGTTATTCCCGACAGAATAGAATCCTATGACGTTTCGCATTCTTCCGGCGAATATACGAGCTGCGGTATGATAGTGCTCGAGCACGGAAGCTTTGCAAAACGCAAATACCGCGGATTCAATATAAAAACCGTCGATGACGGCAACGACCTTGCCGCGCTCGAGGAATGTATTCGCCGAAGATTCACGCACGATAACGACGAAGAGGGGTGGGAGTACCCCGATTTATTGCTTATCGACGGCGGCGAAAATCAGGTCAGACGCGTAAAATGCGTTTTGTCGGAAATGGGAATAAGCATTCCCGTTTTCGGAATGATAAAGGACGAACACCACAAAACACGCACGCTTACCGACGGCGAAAACGAAATTTCGCTTATCACCCGTCAGGACGCGTTTGTGTTTATCTATAAAATTCAGGAAGAGGTACACCGTTATTCGCTTTCGCTTATGGACGCGAAGCGCCGCAACGCAGTGAAAAAGAGCTCGCTTACCGAAATAAAGGGTATAGGTGCGAAAAAGGCAAACGATTTAATGCTTCATTTCGGTACGCTTGCCGCGCTGAAAAGCGCCACGAGAGAACAGCTTTTAGAGGTTAAGGGCATCACTGAGCCTGTTGCGGATGCGATTTTGGAATACTTCGGAAAGGAACAACAGCAATGATGAGAATAATAACCGGTACCGCAAGAGGCACCAAGCTTAAAACGCTCGAGGGAAGAGATACCCGCCCCACCACCGAAATGTGTAAGGAGGGCGTATTTTCCGCTATCCAGTTCGAGCTTCACGACAGACTCGTGCTCGATTTGTTCGGCGGAAGCGGACAAATGGCACTCGAAGCACTCTCCCGCGGGGCAGGAAAGGCGGTTATAGTCGATTCCTCTCGCGCGGCGTGCGAAATAATAAAGGAAAACGCGCAAAAAACCAAGCTTATGAAGCAATGCCGTGTTATTACTGCCGATTGGAAGGAATATATAAGAGGCGCTTCGGGCAAGGAACAGTTCGACCTTGTTTTCCTCGACCCCCCTTACCAAGAGGGCATACTCGATGAAATTTTGCACAGACTTCAGTATTCCGAGCTTCTTGCAAAGGGCGCGATAATCGTTTGCGAATCCGATAAGGACGGAATACCTTCCGAAATCGAAGGCTTTACAAGCAAGCAGTACCGCTACGGCAAAACACACGTTACAATGTTCCGTGTGCCCGCAGAGGAGGAAGAATAATGAGAACCGCAATCGTTTCGGGTACGTTCGACCCGATCACCGTCGGTCATCTCGATATAATTTTGCGCGCATCGAAGCTTTTCTGCCGCGTTGTCGTCGCAGTTTCGAAGAACAGCGAAAAGAAGGGATTTCTTCCCGATGAAGTCCGTCTGAAATCGGTCGCCGCGGCGATAAGCGGTATCGAAAACGCAGAAGCGGTGCTTTGCGAAGGACTTCTTGCCGAGTTCTGCAAAAATTACGAAAATCCCGTTATCGTGCGCGGTGCACGCTCGGGAAGCGAATTCGATTACGAGCGCAGTCTTTATATTATAAATAAGGATTTCGGAGTGCCCGAAACGGTTATCCTTCCCGCAGAAAGCGGAATGGACCATATAAGCTCGACCTACGTGCGTGAGCTTTTGAAATACGGCAAGCCTGTCGAAGAGGTTATTCCGTGCGGTGCGAGGGAAATCGTCGAGGAATTTATAAAGCTATGAAAAATATAAAAATCATAAATACCGATATTCGATTTGTGCGTGAGCCTCTGCTTGCGCCGTTCGGATTTAAGGGCAAATATTTAACAGAGCTTTGGCAAACGGTGGTCAGAATAGAAAGCGAAAATTTTGTCGCAACCGCCCCCTGCACGATTTCGGTGCTGTGGTCGGACGCAAACGTTTTTGCAGAGCACGCTCCCGAGGAATCGAGCGCGCTTATGCGTGACGTTACGGCAAGAGCGCTCGAAATGATTAAAGGCGAAAGCTTTGTTGCCCCCAACGCGCTTATTAACGGCATTTTTCCCGAATTGAAGAAATATGCCGATAAGATATGCAACAGAAGCGTTGCCGAAACCTTCGTGCTCAATTCGCTTGTCGGTGTCGATTATGCGTTGTGGTCGCTTTACGCGAAGGAAAACGGCATAACCGATTTCGATAAAATTATCCCCGAGCACGCGCAAAGCGCGCTTTCGCACCGCCACGAAAGGCTTGCACATATCCCGCTTGTGAGCTACGCGGTTGACGGCGAAGGCTTAAAAAGCCTGCTCGATTCGGGCACGGGACTTTTGAAAATAAAAATCGGAAAGGCATGCGGCGAGAATTTAACGCGTGAAGAGGATATGCGTTCTATGCTCGAATGGGATAAGGCAAGGCTTTCCGAAATACATAATATCGCAAAGAATTATCAAACACCGCTTTCGAAAAGCGGAAATATACGCTATTATCTCGATGCCAACGGCAGATACGACGATATTTCGCGGCTCGAAGCCCTGCTCGACCACGCCGATAAAATAGGCGCGCTTCAAAGCATCGAGCTTATCGAAGAGCCCTTCGCACCCGAAAACGAGGTTTTTGTGGGCAAGCTCCCCGTAACGCTTAACGCCGATGAATCGGCCCATTCTCTTGCCGACGTCAACAAAAGGCTCGAGCTCGGCTACAAAGCGGTTGCGTTAAAGCCGATAGCGAAAACAATGTCGGTTTCCTTCGATATGGCTTCCGCGGTTTATAATGCGGGCGCTACCTGCCTTTGCGCCGACCTTACGGTCGTGCCTCTGCTTGCCGAATGGAACAAGCAGTTTGCGGCGCGTATCGGCGCGCTTAACGGTATGAGCTGCGGCTGTATCGAGATAAACGGCAACCAGAACTATAAAAATTGGGAAGCACTTTGCACGACCTTGCCGAAGGGAATCGAATATAAGCCCGAAAGCAGAGGCTGCTTCGAAATCGACGAAGAGTTTTACAAAAACGGCGCAAGGCTGTTTGACGAAAACGGATATATTAATTTGTTTAAATAAAGAAAGGTTATGGCTATGAAAATCGCACTTCTTCTCAATCCCGGCACAAGAAATATGGTATTTAACGAAAAATGCCTTAAAAGACTCGAAAACAGCGGCGAAGTCGTTATAAACGAAGGCGGCACCGATTTCGAATCTGTTGCAAAGGTTATCGAAGGCGCAGACGTTGTCGTTACCTCTTGGGGTAACAATCCTATCGACGAAAAGCATTTAGAGCTCTGCCCGAACCTTAAGCTTCTTATCCACGCGGCTGGCTCTGTAAAGCCCGTTGTTTCGGACGAGCTCTGGAAGAAGGGCGTGCGCGTTACCGCAAGTGCGAACGTGCTCAGTATGGGTGTTTCCGAAACCGCACTCGGCTTTACCATTGCGGCTTCGAAGAACTTCTTCGCGCATAACGAAAATATACATAACGGCGGCTGGGCGGAAGGCAAGGAAAATATCCGCGAGCTTTACGACCTTACGATCGGTGTTATCGGCGGCGGCTGGGCAGGCAGACATTATATCGAGCTTATGCAGGCGTTCGACGTTGATATCCTTCTTTACGATCCCTTTATGAGCGAAGAACGCGTTGCCGCTATCGGCGCTCGCAAGGCTGATCTAGAAACCGTGCTCAAGGAAAGCGATATTATTTCTATCCACGCACCCCAGATCCCCGAAACCTACCACATGTTCAATGCGGACACCCTGAAGCTTATGAAGAAGGACGCCGTTCTTATCAATACTGCGCGCGGTACTATTATCGACGAGCAGGCACTCTTCGAGCATATGTCTGCGGGCAACCTTAAATACGCCTGCCTCGACGTAACCGACCCCGAGCCTCCCGCAGCAGACAATCCTCTCCGTACTCTCAAAAACTGCATTATGACTCCTCACCTTGCAGGTCTTGCGAACAACGGTCTTAAAAAGATCGGTCAGCACGTATGCGAAGAGCTCGAGCTCTTTATCGCAGAGGGCAAGCTCGAAACCGAGGTTACCGAAGAAATGCTCGCTCGCATGGCGTAGTTGACAAAACGCGATATTTGTAGTAAAATAATAACAAATAAAAACGGAGGCATTATTATGAAAAAATCTCTTGCAATCATTTTCGCACTTGTTCTTTTTGTAAGCTTCTCTGTTTCTGCATTCGCGGCAGAATATACTGTCGGCGCAGACGGCAACGCCGTTTACGATACCGCAGTAGGTTATGTTTTTGATATCGAAGACGTCAACGGCACTATCAACGGCGAGGATGCAACCATTCTTACCTCTGCAGACGGACTCGCAAACTGCGGCGTTTGGGCTATTTGGCTCGTTGCAGAAAAGGTAGAAGGCACCGAAGCGTACAAGGCTATCACCAACGGCGCGGCAATGGGCGGCGCGGCTCCCGTAGTAACTCTCGAGGATAACCAGATTATTGTTGTGGTTCACTCCTCTTCCTCTAACCCCAACGATGCGGACAGCTATCCCAACTGGGAAGATAAGGTTGCCTGCCTTGCTATTAAGACCGGCGATTATCTCGTATTCGACGGCATCGACCTCGCGGCAGGCACCTGCACAAACGGCACTATGACCGTCGTTACCGAAGACCAGCTCGGCGATCTTCCTCCCGCAACCGAATCCGAAGCTCCCTCGGAAAGCTCCGAAGCTCCCGCAGAAAGCTCCGAAGCTCCTGCTGAAAGCTCTGAAACTGCAACCGAAACCGTTTCCGACGCTACCTCTACCGAAGCTTCTGCCGAAGATTCCGACGTTAAAACCTCTGAAATGGAAATCGACGGCGAAGGCGGACTCGGCATCTGGCTTTACGTTATTATCGGCGTTGCGGCTGTTGCGCTTATTGCTGTAATCGCAGTTCTCGCTAAAAAGAAGAAATAAACAAAAAAGTATATAACTATGAGAGGAGCAACGCTCCTCTCTGTTTTTTTGTTGACAATACAGGCGTTATAAGATATAATGAATCCAATATTTAATTTTGCAGAGAGGGCTATATGAAAAAAATTCTTTCAGTAATCTTGGCGGCGCTGATGCTTATTGCGAATCTGCTTTGCATCGAAGCCTTTGCGGCGCCGAAGGTTCCCACCGCCGACGATATGGGCGGATATGAAAATCTGTGCCTTACCTATACCTATCGCCGTAACGGTGCCGATAACGGCAGACATTACGAAAGCGACCTTTTACCCTATACCGCTTATCTCGATAAAAACGGCAATATAAAGGACTTTTTCTTCGATAGCTATCTCTTTTTGCCGTGTGTGGGCAACGGCCCCTCGGGCGCGAGAATGCACCTTGACGAAAATAATCCCACAAAGGCTATCGACTGGACCGATTACGTTGATGATACCTTCGCAAAAGGTGCAAACGTAGATGCGCTTGAAGCGGCATACGGAAAAACCAAAGCCGCGCTCGGCGACACCAAGAGCAAGGCAGGCGTTTTCTTTACCATACTCTATCCCGGCAAAAAAGCGACCAATTTCGGCACCCTCGGCGGAAAAAGTTTGAACTTTTCGAAGCTTGAGGACAGAAAATACGCGATCAAATGGATGATCGACGAACAGATTGCCCGCTTCGAACAGCGCGGATATAAAAACCTCGACCTTGTCGGCTTTTATTGGCTCGAAGAATTCGTTGCCGCAGACGACGATGACGAAATTCTTAACTATGCATCCGAATATCTTCATTCCAAGGGTATGAAGTTTATCTGGATTCCGTGGTACAAGGCAAACGGATACGAGCGTTGGGAAAGCCTCGGCTTTGACGTTGCTTGTATGCAGCCCAACCTTATGTGGATCGGCTATAACGATCCCACGCGCGTTCCCACAAGCGTTCAGCTTTCCGAAAAATACGGTCTTGGTATGGAAATGGAATGCGACGGCAAAGTATATACCGACGAATACTTCGCAAGATATTTGAACTACCTCGAAGGCGGCTTGAATTCGTCGATGATGGATGCGGTTAAAATGTATTATCAGGACGGAAAAACCGCAGTTTACTATAAAGCCTGCTATTCCGATAACGCGCAATACCGTATGGTTTACGACTATACTTATAAATACGCAAAGGGAACGCTTACCCAAGAGGATATCGATAAGGTGCGCCCCGAGCAAATAAACAACGGCTATGAAATTGTAAGCGATATTAAGCTTGGCAGCTTAAAGGCAAAGGGTGTCGATTGGATTTCGATAGGCAAGAGCTACGGCGGCTGTAAATCCTACGTTGACGGCAACGGCGCCGGTTATCAGCAGGTAAACGGCAAGGAGCTTACCGACGGTATTATCGCCGAAGAGATTTTGACTACCGATTGGCACGCATTCCACCACTCACTGCTCGATAAGAACGGACAAATGAGCGTTATTGTCGATTTGGGCGAGGTGAGAAACGACCTTACGCATTTCTATGCCCATTTCGATAACCGCTTGGATTACGGAATCGGTTCTCCCGTGGGAATCTCGATAAGCGTTTCGAACGACGGCACCAACTACCGCGAGCTTGTAGTTCCGACCTTGATTATGGACTCCAAGAATTCCTGCATTAAATACGAAACCAACCCCACGACCGCGCGCTACGTTAAGCTTTCGTTCGGTGTGAGCGGCGGCAGCTTCGTATTCTGCTCTGAATTTTTGGTCGGTGTAAAGGACGCTAATTATACCGAAGATCCGAACGAGGACGAAACCTCAAAGCCGAACGAATCGAGCAAGCCCGAAGGCTCTAAGGCCGAGGAATCGAGCAAGCCCGACGAAACGAGCGAAAATAACGGCGAAGATGAAAATTCGGACAACGGTAACGAATCAACCCGCCCCGAAGGCTCGAATTCCGAAAATGACGAAACCGCAGTCAACAGCACTCCCGAATCGGTATCCGAAAACGACGCTTCCGAAAATAGCGAAAACGGCGAAAACGGTGAAAACGACGGCTTCGGCGTGTGGATTTGGGTAATTATCGGCGTAGTATTGCTTGCCGTAATTGCGATTGTAATTATAGTTATTATCAAAAAGAAGAAATAAGCTAAAGCAAAACGAGAGGGGCGAACGCTCCTCTCGTTCGGTTTGTTAAGAAATATCAATTCCGCTTCTTGCGTAGTTATATACTTTTGTGGGTGGTTTCAGAGCTTTTCGATTATCGCGTTGAGTATTTCTGCAAGAGATATTTCCTCGTTGTCTTGAAACTGCGCCCAAAAATCGCACGCGGTATCGTCGGTGCTTTTCCGTGCAAGCTGTAACGCTTTTTGTAATTCTTCTGCAACCTCGCGTTCTGAAGTTTTGTGGATATTTGCAACTACTTTGATTAGGGTGTTCATAAATGCTCCTCACTGTGACTATATGTGTGTTATCGCAACTGACGGTTGTTTTATAACACAAGGGCATTGTCGAATAAAAGTAAATCGTGTCGATAAAATAAAAAAATTCGCCCAAGAGGGCGAATTTTTCGGATTTTTACGGTTTTATCTGTTTTGAATGACGGACAAGAGTATCTATCACGTCGTAAATGCGGTTTTGGTCGTTGGGGTCGAGCTTGGAAATCTTTTCGTTCAGCAAAGAATTTTTTACTGTATACCCGACAGCTGTTACGTCCGAAAGAAGCATATCTGCCGAAATCTGAAGCGCATTGACTATAACTATAAAGGTTTCAAGCGAGGGGATTTTTTCGCCCCGTTCGATCATACCTATATAATTGTTGCTTAAATTCGTTATTTCCGCGAGGTCTTCTTGACGAAGCTTCTTTGCTAAGCGGTATTTGCGAATGTTTTTTCCTATGGAGTCTAAATTCATAACAACCTCCGTTGGTGTGCTATCTATACTAATAGTATAGATTTATGCGCGCAACATTAAACACACTAACGGTAGTTGGCAACAACCAACGGATATAATTTGCGGAGCAAAAACTGTTTTTGCATTAATATACGGAATTTATAATTTTGATTTTTGCGTTTAAAATCGATTCAACCTTGGCGATTATCTTGTCGTTTAAAGGTTTTTTCGGATTTCTTACCATGATTTCTTTTTTCGCAAATCCGCAAGGGAAATCGTATTTCAAATCGGCAAGCGTGGATTTTTCGTTACAGCAGGGAAGTGTGCAGGAAAGGTTCGAAAAGCCGTTTTCGTAAGCGGTGTCCATCGCTTCGCCCCACCAATCGAACGAAAGCGCGGAATTGCAGTTCGGGCAGGAAATCGAAGTCAAATTTTCGCCGCAATCGATAAATGCTATTGCGCCGTGATCGGTAAAGACTATGCCTTCGGGCTTGGTTTTGCGTTTTAAATAGGAGATCGCTTTATCGATATTACCGCTGAAATCGCTGTTTGTGGTTTCGGGGATTATTCTGTAAATGGTATCGGACATTTTATTCTCCTTTAAAATATTTATAAAGTATCGCCATAGCTTCGGCGCGGGTGAGCGTGCCTTGCTTCAGATTTTCGATAATACCGTTATCGAGCGCCCAATTTATATGCGCGGCGTGATTGCCCTCTGCGCTTGGCTTGCCCGAATAAATCCAAAGATATTCGAGCATCTTATCTTGGGTAAGTGCCGTGTTCATTTCGCTTTCGGGTTCGGAAATTCCTATTTTGTTTGCCCAAACGAGCGAATTTTCGTAATACGCGGATTCGCCGGAGTTCGTGAGCCTTAATTCACCCGGACAGCCTGCAAGGCGGTAAAGGAAGGTTATCGCGTGGCCCTTTGTGCAGCCCTCGTTCACGCCGAACAGGTTGTTTCCTACGCCCGTGGTAAGACCTTTGTTTACAGCCCAATAAACCGAATCGTAATAGGGTGCGCTTTCGTCTTTTGCGTCGTCAAAAAGACATTCGACGTTCATATCCTCAACGTAACAGCGAATAGAATGGTGAGAGAAGGAAATTTTCGATTTGCTCGTGCTGTCCTTCGGCACGGTGCAGTTTTTATAGGTGACGTCTACTGCAAGCTCGCCGCCGAAATCGATATAATTGTTCTTTGCGGTGCAGTTTTGCACAATAAAGCTCTTCATACCCTTTGCGGTGTAATTGCGACCGCCGCAGAATCTTCCCTGATGCTCGAAGAATATACCGAACTTTTTGTTGCCCTCGGCATAGCAGTTATCGATAAGAATGGTTTCCTCTTCGCAATATCCCGTACCGATACCGAAGCCCGAAGCGCCTACGTTCGATGTTGTTGCGCGCTTTCCGCAATTATACGCTTCGCAGTTTATGATCGTGCAGTTGATCGGGCAATCCATACCGAAGCCCGTGCCGTCGGTGTTTTTAACGGTTACGTTGTACCAATCGCAATCCTTGTAAAGATTTATCATAAATCCCTTGCCCGCAGAGGTATAAACGTCTGCGTTTGCGAGTGCGCCGTCGATAACGAAATCGCGGAAATCGGCATTTACAAGATATTTCGGGTTTTTAAAGCCGCTGTCTGCGTATTCGTTGAAATAAAACATATCGAGCCCGCCGCGCGATCTGCCGACAGGATTCAAAACGGTATCTTTGCCCGCGCCGACGATAGTTACGTTATCCTTCGGCATACAAACGTATTCCTCGTTGCCGCGGCGGTTTAACCCCTGCGAAGAAAAATAATAGTTTCCTGCGGGAATATAAACGGTTCCGCCCTTTACGCTCGCTTCGTCAACACGGCGCTGAAGCTCTGCCGTGTTCGCCGCCATAACGCTTTCTTCCTTCGAATCGGGGGTGAGCGAAACGATGATCGCGCCCTCGGGAATGATCGGACCTATTTCGCCTTCGATAAAATATGTGCCGAAATGGTGGCGCTTTATAAGAATATAATCGTACTGATCAACACCGCCGCTTTGGTTTACGTCTGCGCGCAGGTATGCCGCTTCTTCGAGCGTTATTGTACCGAAATATGATCTGCTTGCGAGAATATAATCGTATATCCCGATATTTTCGTCGCCGTCAACGTCGCCGAGCAGGGTAGAAGCATTCGGAAAAATACAAAAGGGAAGTAAAAGCAATAACGAAAGTAAAATCAACAGTAATTTTTTCATAAAAACCCCGTTCTATTTCATCATTTCGGAAAAATCGTGAATATAATCCACGGCGTATTCCTTTATTACCGCTTCGTTTTCGGCGTTGACAAGGTCATATACGCCCACAACGTCGAACCCGATTTCACTTGCGGCAATAACCGCGTGCTTGTGGTCCTCGAAAACCAGGCATTCTTCCTTTGCAAACCCAAGTCGTTCGGCGGCGGAAATATATATTTGCGGTGATTTACGCTTTGTGACACCGACGTCTTCGCAGTCGATATAAAAATCTATAAGCGAATTAAGCTCGGGATAGCGGTCGAAAAAGCCCTTCGAAAGTCCTTTTGCAGTATCTGTGGCAATGCAAAAGGGAATGGAATTTTGGCGCAGAATACGCATGAATTCAAAGGTGTTCGGCTTGGGCTCTACAACCGTGCTGTATTTTTCGGATAAGAATTCGCCGAAGTTCGAGTATTTGGTAAGATCCTCGCCCGCGGCGTTGGTCCAATAGGGCATAGAATCGATAAGCGTACCGTCCATATCGAAGATGATCGCTTTTTTGCCTTTAAGATATTCTTTTTCGGGATTGAACAGTTCATAAATCGTCATGTTTTCACCTCGGTTTTGCATATAACGATTATATGATAACATATATGTGCAAAATATTCAATAAGAGTGTGTAAAAATAACGTGAAAAAAGCGAAATAATGCTTGCAATGCGAGCAAAGCGGTGATATAATAATAAGAACTAATTTTGGACAAGAACTAATTTTTGGAGGTATATCAGCTCATGGCGATAAAAGAAACCTTAACACGTGTTTGCGACATATATTCCGATGCTAAAGAATACGGCGGCAAGACCGTACGTTTAGGCGGCTGGATAAAGACCATTCGCTCCTCCAATGCCTTTGGATTTATCGAGCTTAACGACGGTACCTGCTTTAAAAACATTCAGATCGTTTTCGAAAGCGAGCTTATCGACAACTACAAGGATATCGCAAAGCTCAATATTCCCGCTTCGATAATCGCAGAAGGCGTTATCGAGCTTACTCCCGAAGCAAAGCAGCCTTTTGAGCTCAAAGCAAAGAAAATAGAAATAACCGGCGAATCGACCCCCGATTATCCTATTCAGCCCAAGCGCCATTCGTTTGAATTTTTGCGCTCGGTTTCCCACCTTCGTCCGCGTGCGAACACCTTCAATGCGGTTTTCCGCGTTCGTTCGGTTGCGGCACAGGGAATTCACCGCTTTTTCGCAGATAAGGGCTTCGTATACGTAAACACCCCCATCATCACCGCAAGCGACTGCGAGGGTGCGGGCGAAATGTTCCGCGTTACCACGCTCGATATCGAAAATCCCCCGCGTGACGATAAGGGCAACGTAGATTTTTCGAAGGACTTCTTCGGTAAGTCCGCAAACCTTACCGTTTCGGGTCAGCTCGAAGCGGAATGCTTTGCGCTTGCATACGGCAACGTTTATACCTTCGGTCCGACCTTCCGTGCAGAAAACTCGAACACCGCGCGCCACGCGGCAGAATTCTGGATGATCGAGCCCGAAATTGCATTTGCCGATCTCGAAGACTATATGTCGCTTGCCGAGGAAATGACAAAGTACGTTATTAAATACGTTCTTGAAAGATGCCCTGCGGAAATGGAATTCTTCAATAAATTCATAGACAAGGGACTTCTCGAACGCCTTACCGCGCTCATCAACAGCGATTTCGTACGCGTAAGCTATACCGAAGCGGTCGAAATTCTTAAAAACAGCGGCAAGCAGTTTGATTACCGCGTTGAATGGGGCTGTGATTTGCAGACCGAGCACGAACGCTATCTTACCGAAACTGTATTCGGCAAGCCCGTTTTCGTTACCGATTACCCGAAGGAAATCAAAGCGTTCTATATGCGCCTGAACGACGACGGCAAAACCGTTGCGGCGGCGGATATGCTCGTTCCCGGTGTCGGCGAGCTTATCGGCGGTTCGCAGAGAGAAGAACGTCTTGACGTTCTCGAAGCGCGCCTTGCAGAGCTCGGACTCAACAAGGAAGACTATTGGTGGTATCTCGACCTTCGCCGTTACGGCGGTGTTAAGCACGCAGGCTACGGCTTGGGCTTCGAGCGCCTGATAATGTATATCACCGGTATTACCAATATCCGCGACGTCGAACCCTTCCACAGAACCACCGGCAGCGCAGAGTTTTAATCGCTTCGCTTTCGACACAAAATGCAAGCATTTTGGTCGGCAACCGCTACGGCGGGATGTGTGAACGCCGTACGTTCGCACAGCATTTGTACGCAATGCAATCTATATTAAATTAAAAACCCTTAACAGCTTGGGAGGCTTGCTTCCAAGAATAACCTTGACCGAGGTATCTCACGATGAACAGAATAGAACTCCAGAAACAATATGACGAATATAAGGCAATGGGCTTAAAGCTCGATATGTCGCGCGGGAAGCCCTCGCCCGAGCAGGTTTCCACAATGGAACGCCTTCTCACTGCCGTTAAAACCAACGAAGAATGCTTTTCCGAAACAGGCGGCGACTGCCGTAACTACGGCGGCTTGGACGGCATTAACGAAATGAAGCGTCTTCTTGGTGAAATGCTCGGCGTTACCTCCGATCATATTATCGTCGGCGGCAACTCCAGCCTTAACCTTATGTACGATACCGTCGCACGTTCGATGCTTCATCCCGTCGAAGACGGCTGTAAGCCATGGTCGAAGTACGAACAGATTACCTTCCTTTGCCCCGTTCCCGGATATGACAGACATTTCGCTATCTGCGAATTCTTCGGAATTAAGATGATCAACATTCCGTTAAGTCCCGAAGGTCCCGATATGGATATGGTCGAATCGCTCGTTGCGAACGACGAAACCATAAAGGGTATGTGGTGTGTGCCCAAGTATTCCAACCCCTCGGGCTATACATATTCCGCCGAAACGGTACGCCGTATCGCATCGCTTCGCCCTGCGGCAAAGGATTTCCGCGTGTTCTGGGATAACGCTTACGTTCTTCACGATCTTACCGACACCCCCGATGAACTCCCCGAAATCTTCACGGAAGCCGCAAAATACGGCAACGAGGATATGTTCTTCGAATTTGCATCTACCTCGAAAATCACTTATCCCGGCGCAGGTATTTCCTGCATCGCATCCAGCCCCAGAAATATTCGGCGTATCCTTAACGCTCTTAAAATTC